>CAZBYM010000219.1:0-6931 GCA_964495745.1 uncultured Chryseobacterium sp.
GCAAAAGTGATATGGTTAACCGGACTTTCCGGCTCAGGAAAAACCACACTTGCTATTGCCCTGGAACGTGAATTATACAATGAAGGAAAGCTTGTGTATGTTCTGGATGGAGATAATATTCGCACTGGTATCAATAACAATCTGGGTTTCTCTGAAGACGACCGTAAGGAAAATGTCCGTCGCATTGCAGAAGTAGCCAAACTATTTGCGGCAGCTGGAGTGATCACTGTGTGTTGTTTCGTAAGCCCGACTATTGAAATAAGAGGGATCGCGAAACAAATCATCGGCGAAATTGATTTCTTGGAAGTATACGTTAACGCGTCACTCGAATCATGTGAGAAACGCGATGTAAAAGGTTTGTATGCTAAAGCGAGAAAAGGCGAATTGAAAGATTTCACTGGAATTCATCAGCCATTCGAAGCGCCAACAAATCCTTGGTTGGAAATTAGAACAGACACACAATCATTGGAACAATCCATAGCACAGCTCAGTGAAGCAGTGCAGAATAAAACGTACTAAGGAAATGAAAAATTATACTTTAAAACATTTACAAGAACTCGAATCGGAATCAATTTTTATTCTACGTGAAGTTGCCGCACAATTTGAGAATCCGGCTTTGTTATTTTCCGGGGGAAAAGATTCGATCGTAGTGAGTCATCTTGCGCGGAAAGCATTTTATCCGGCGAAGCTTCCGTTCCCGTTGTTACACATCGATACAGGGCATAATTTTCCAGAGACAATAGAATATCGCGACTGGTGGGCAAATGAAATCAATGCACGTGTGATTGTGAAATATGTTCAGGACTCTATTGACAAAGGTCGCGCACAGGAAGAAAAAGGAATTAATGCGAGTCGCAATGTTTTACAAACAATAACACTTCTTGATTCTATTGAAGAATTGAAATTAGATTGTGCAATTGGCGGAGCACGTCGTGATGAAGAAAAAGCACGCGCGAAAGAAAGATTTTTCTCTCATCGCGATGAATTTGGTCAATGGGATCCGAAAAATCAACGTCCTGAATTGTGGAATCTCTTCAATGGAAGAAAAAACGTCGGAGAACATTTTAGAGTATTCCCAATTTCAAACTGGACCGAAATGGATGTATGGCAATATATTCTTGCAGAAAATATTCCACTCCCGAAAATCTATTTCTCGCACAAGCGAAAAGTGTTCCGGCGCGATGGACAATGGCTTGCAGGAGACTTTGATTTCCTTCCCCAAAAACCAAATGAAATTGTAGAAGAAAAAATAATTCGTTTCCGTACGATTGGAGACATTACATGTACAGGAGCAGTAGAATCAACGGCATCCACATTAGAAGAAATTGTTCAGGAAGTTGCGGCATCCAGAACTACAGAGCGTGGAACAAGGGCGGATGATAAACGGAGTGAGGCGGCGATGGAGGATAGAAAAAAACAAGGATACTTTTGATTCAAGAAAATAGCCACAAAGGCGCTAAGACCCAAAGTCGCACGAAGAAAAAAACAACTATTAATAATGGAATACGTAAGATCACAAGGGAAATTTCGAAAACCGAGCGAAGAAGAGGAAAGAATTGCAACGTTGCTTGTCGATGCGGCATATACCGTGCACAAGAAGATCGGGCCTGGACTAATTGAAAAATATTACGAACTCTGTTTGTGCCACGAATTACAAAAGCGAGGCTTAACCGTTACACGTCAAGTAACAATTCCTTTAGTTTATGATGACATGACATTTGAAGATGCGATAAGATTGGATATCTTAATCAATAACCTTGTGATCTGTGAAGTGAAAGCTGTCGAAACAGTAAATGCTGTATGGGATGCGCAAATTCTCAGTCAGCTCCAGCTGACTGGCAAACGCCTTGGTTTTCTTATAAACTTCACAGTCCCACTAATTAAAGACGGAATCAAAAGGTTCGTCAAGTAATTTCTTCGCGCCACTTTGAGACTTGGAGTCTTCGTGGCAAAAACACAACACTATGAGTGAGAATAAATCTAATGACGGATATCTGGAGATGGACCTCCTTCGCTTCACAACCGCAGGAAGTGTCGATGACGGCAAATCAACATTGATCGGCAGGTTACTTTACGATAGTAAATCAATTTTCGAAGATCAATATGAAGCTGTAAAAGCTACGAGCGAAAAACGCGGAGAAGAATATGTGAATCTCGCTTTGCTCACTGACGGACTTCGCGCAGAACGTGAACAGGGAATTACGATTGATGTTGCTTACAGATATTTTGCAACACCAAAACGGAAATTCATCATTGCGGATACACCTGGGCATATTCAGTATACGCGCAACATGGTGACTGGCGCTTCAACTGCGAATCTTGCTATCATTTTGATTGATGCACGAAAAGGTGTGATCGAACAAACGATGCGACATACATTCATCGCTTCACTGCTGCGCATTCCACACATTGTTGTTTGTATTAACAAAATGGATTTAGTGGAATACAAAGAAGAAACGTACAATTCAATTAAGAAAGAATACGAAGCATTCGCGTCTAAACTCGATTCGATCGATATTCACTTTCTTCCAATCTCTGCGTTGAATGGAGATAACGTTGTTGATCGTTCAACAAACATGCCGTGGTATGAAGGACCAACCTTGTTGTACGTGCTTGAGAACATTCACATTGCGTCAGATCAGAATCATATCGATTGCCGTTTTCCTGTTCAGTATGTTGTACGGCCAATGAACAATGAGTATCACGACTATCGCGGTTTCGCGGGAAGAGTCGCAGGAGGTGTTTTCAAGAAAGGCGACAAAGTCACTGTACTACCAAGCGGATTTTCCTCTTCAATCAAATCAATTGATAGTTACAACACAGCTATCGATGAAGCGTTTTCTCCAATGAGTGTAACAATTACTCTGGAAGATGAAATAGATATTTCACGAGGTGATATGATCGTGAGAGAAAATAATCAACCCCAAATCTCTCAGGATGTTGATGTAATGTTGTGCTGGTTCCACAGCAAACCTTTACTTGCGAATAATAAATATGTGATTCGTCATACGACTCGTGAAGCCCGTTGCGTCATCAAAGAAATTCAATATAAAGTTGACATCAACACTTTGCACCGCCTTGAAGATGATAAAAACATAAATATGAACGATATTGCACGTGTGAAACTTCGCACGACTGTTCCTTTATTGTTTGATAGCTATTCACGGAACAGGAATACCGGCGGACTAATTCTCGTTGACGAAGCCACAAATGAAACTGTTGCCGCAGGAATGATTGTTTAACCCAAAATATCTCATGAAAAAACTACTCTTCGTTTTCGCAACCGTATTCTGCATGAATGCCGGCGCACAAGTCATCGACAAGAACGACATCATTATTCAGGCTGGTGGAGGTCTTGGTTTCTACCACTGGGAGTTGACCGACATTACAAACAACACAACCGATGGCCGTGATACTTCAGCGGCATGGAACTTTCCTGTTCACGTTGAGTACGGATTGAATCGCTGGTTAGGTGCCGGCTTGAATTTCACCTATCACAATTTCATTACCAATGATTCGCTTTACGAAAAAGCGCGTGTTATCGATATTGTTCCCGTTGCGCACTTGCACATTCCGTGGGGACTCAAGAAGTTTGATTTCTCGGCACAGATTGGGTTCGGTTATGCGAAGTTTCATTACGAGGCAAATGATCCGGTTTCTTCAAACAACTTCACTGCTGATGCAGGAGGTTCTGTTCTAATACTTGGTTTAAATCCTCGTTTGTATTTTAGAGAAGACGGGCACATTGCACTTACGGGTTGGTATCGGTATTCGAAATACAATTTCAAGAAAGGACGTGCAGAAGACAACACGAATAATGGTTATGATTTCAAGATCGAAGGTCCTGCGAATGCTTTTGGTCTTGGATTGATTTTCAAGATCTGATTCTATTGTGGGAAACGCCTAACGCTGCGTCATACTGATAATAATTGAAGATCATGAAAAAGCTTCTGTTCCTCAGTATTACGCTTGCTGCACTAACGGCGCAAGCTCAAAGCGTAGATCGCAACGATGTTGTGATCAGCGCATCACCAGGAGTTACGATCAATATTTGGGAAAACAACGCTGCTGCGAATTACCACCTTTCAGAAGAGTTGGGCCTACGCGCTCCTATCACTGTTGAATATGTATTTGCTCGCTATTTCGGAATTTCAGGTGATTTCGTTTACACGCGTCTTGTTTCGTTGAATACACTATATCCTTCTAATTTCCGCGTACTTGATTTTGGTGTAAGCTTACAACTACACTCTCCGTCTGCAGATCGTCTGATTCACTGGACAGGTGCAATTGGTTTCCACTACTCGAGATTTCATTACTTCCATAAAAGAGGTATTGAACACGAAACTTACGACGCTGGTGGGACTGCGCTTTATTATGCGATAGGGGCAAATACGTATTTTTCCTCCGGAGGGAAATTGGGAATTGGACTCCTCTTGAACGGTTCTTCCTATAATTACCCAATAACGCATTACACAAATAACTACGGTGGTGATTCTGAGTTCAAAATGAATGGCATGGCTTTGTCTCTTGGTGTCAATATATTTTATAAAATCTGATGTACCTATTCGAATCAGAACGTTTGCGTTTTCGAGAGATGAATGCAGATGATGCGCAGTTTGCATTTGATCTCAACAACGATCCTGAAGTAATTCAATACACCGGTGATGCTCAATTTGAATCTCTAGAAGCTGCGCGAGAATTTCTTCAAGCATACAAAGAAGTGTATCGCAAATACGGATACGGTCGCTGGGGAATGGAATTGAAATCAACTGGAGAATTAATTGGTTGGTGCGGACTTAAATTTCACGAATCCCAAAATGTTACAGATGTTGGATATCGCTTGCCGAAAAAATATTGGAATAATGGTTACGCCACTGAAGCAGCAATTGCAACTATCAATTATGGATTCACAAAATTTGGATTGAAGCGAGTAGTTGCCCATGCGAGAAAAGAAAATACGAGCTCATTGCGTGTGCTCGCAAAATGTGGGATGAAAATTATTGGAGAAGATAAAGAATGCGGCGGAGAGATTTTTGTTTTTGAGATCATTTCTGATTCACTCGCCCCTCTAACTCCCCAAAGGGGAGAACCGTGAATCAGAAATGAGAATCGACTCGCGATTTTCCGGGTTCTCTCCATTGGAGAGTTAGAGAGGTGCGCAAAATCGAGAGTCGTTTCGAAAACTACGGCACGTAGATCATGTCCAAATGCGGAATATCATCCTCCAAATATTCCTCCTTCTCCGTCCGCGCAAATCCAAACTTCTCGTAGTAATTTTTCAAATAACTCTGAGCTGAAATCCGCACCGGAACTTTACCGAATGCATCTTCAATGTTCTTCATGGTTTTTGCCATAAGCATCATCCCCGCTCCGGTTCCACGAACAGATGCAGCTGTTGCTACACGACCAATTGAAACCTCATCATACGAAACGCCTTGAGGTAGAATTCTTGCTACAGCCACAAGTTCTCCTTCCAACCAGCCCATCACATGCATTGCGTAAATGTCTTTGTAGTCAGGATCTTGATACGGACATTTTTGCTCTACAACAAAAACAGCAGCGCGCAACGCGAGTACAGAATGCATCTCACCCGAACTTAAGTCGCGAAAAGATTTGCATTGCCAGATGATTCCAGGTTTATTCATGAAAGAGGAAGTCGCACTCGTTTAATTTTCTGCGACAATTTACGATATAACAAAACACCAACTATCGCACCGAATGAATTTGCAATGAAATCGTAAATGTCTGCGGCACGTTCTTCGAAGACTGCTTCCTGCATCAATTCAAGTACTCCGCCGTACAGTACGCAAAATGTGAGCGAGAATAGAACGGCGTTCCTGCTCCACCAGTTTTGAAATTGCAAACGCAATCCGCGAATCATTAACACAGCAAGAACGAAGAAAATTCCTGCATGCACCCACTTATCAAATGCAAGTAATTCTAGGAATGAAATATGCGGAATATCACGGCCCGGCATCCCGCACAATGCGAGGATCGCCAAAGCCCAAACTATCGCCGGCCAGAGATTCTTCATTTCACAAAAGCAATAAAACAAAAATGTTGAACGATGAAACGAATTCACCATTCAACATTATCAATTTTCAATTCTGTTTATTGTCCAACAAGCGCCTTGTACGCCGCAGCATCCATGAGACCATCCAATTCCGATGTGTTACTCATTTCCGCTTGATCATCCAGCCTGCTCCGTATGGATCCTTATTTACGATGTCTGGTGTTGCATCAATCGCACCATTTTTCTCAATTACTTTTCCTGAAACCGGCATGAACAAATCACTTGCAGTTTTTACAGCTTCAACTGTTCCGAAGCGCTCGTCTTTTGCAACGTCTTCGCCCATTACTTCAACATCAACGTAAACGATATCACCCAACTCGCCTTGCGCGAATTCTGTGATTCCGATAACTGCAATGTTGCCTTCAACGCGAACCCATTCGTGTTCTTTCGTGTATTTGAGATTTTCTGGAAAATTCATAGTTCTATTATTTTGAATTACAAATGTAACCAAAAACCCAATTAATAATTCTCAATTTTCTATTTTCCAAAGAGTTTTGGAAAATAGAAAATTGAGAATAGTGAATAATGCCTATTGAAGCAGGAATCTCAAACTAATCCCCGCATTCGTATTCGCCGTTCTGAACGAAGATGAAATCAATGGATTCGTCATCACGCGATCGCAGAAGAAACGAATTACCAACTTGTCGTTCATCTGGTAATCTGCAGAAGACTTGATTGAGAAAATACTTTGTCCAGCCGTGAGAACGTTGATTTCTTCGACACTCTTACGAATTACCGTTTGGTTATTACGGAACGAAAGATCAATACGGATATTCAAATCACTCTTCGGAACTGCAATCTTTCCATTCATGAATTTCTTGAAGAATTTCAATTCCAATTGCGGAACTCGATAACCCA
>CAZBYM010000220.1:0-6910 GCA_964495745.1 uncultured Chryseobacterium sp.
CTAACGGCCGGGCCGTAAAATCACAGCTATGGTTTTACTTTTCAACTCTTCATTAACATTCGCGCAGAATCCTCAATCAAGATTGTGGTCCGCTCCTCCTCAAAATGTGCAGTTCCCTTCGAATGCAGTGGCAACCCTACCGTCCTCGTCATCTAATTTACCAGCCTATGATGGAGTAACTCCAAGTGGTTTTGCCAACAACATAATGCACGACATTCAGGGCAATGTGCTATTCAGTATTGTGGACGGAAGCGTCTACGACAAAAATGGATTACTCATTGGTCAAATCGTAAAACCGGTAAACTTTGCTCCGGTAAGAGGTGCTACCGAATGGTTGATTATTCCGATGCCTGGAAATTGCATGCAATATTATCTTGTTGGAGGCGAATATCAGGAAGATAATCCTACCGGTGTCGCAACCGGCGGCGACCCACTTCCGTACTATATTATTCTGGATTTGTCAATTCAGAATAATCTTAATGGAAATCCTAATGCGAAAGGAGATTTGATTAATCCTATTACGATGCAGCAAACCAGTGAGGCTGCCTTTCTTTCAGGTGTGGTAACTACCGCAGTGCACTATGGTGCTTTGCATTTTGCCGTAACAGAATACAGACCGCAGACACAGGACTATTTGCTATTTATTAGTGATGCACTTGACATAGATGTAATCAGAGTCACCGCCAATGGGTTTTCAGCCCCTGTTCAAATCGCAAATACAGATATGCCCAGCGCTACCAATTCCGGACGTGGAAGAAATGAACTTGAAATTGTGCAACTCCCAAGTCCGACTGGAAATGGGAATTACCGTATCGGATTAGGTTACCAGGCAACAGTACAATTAGGAAGTTCACCCCATAAAATATATGTTGCAGATTTGGATTTCGTAACCGGATTATTGCTACCCGGCACCGAGCGTGTAATGAACCTTCCATACATCGCTCCCACGGTCGAAGCCGTGCCGCATGGCCTTGAATTTTCTGCAGATGGAAATTTTCTGTATGTGACGCACACCAATATTCAGTCGCCCTACATTCAATATGCTGACCTGTCAAATACTTTAGGCCTTGTTCCTCTGTCGTCTGCTATTTCAAACCCACTGACCTTTGCGCCATCTGAGGCTAACTTCCAACACTCCCAGATTGAACTTTCAAATGATGGTTGGATACTGTTTGCGAGTGCGCAAAATATTTCTGGAATGGACATGCTTCCAACAATGGGCAACCCCATAGGAGTATCTTGGATGCAGAATCGTATTCCACTCGGCGTGCCTATCAGCGAAGCTATTTTCGCATCGAACAATAGCAACCCTGATCTTAATAATATCCGTTTACTCAACGACCAGATCGACGGAAGCGTGTACCAATATTATGCACCGTCTTCACCACCTGATTTGTGTTGCATTGCAAACACATCTTTCACTGTTGACGTTTACAAGGTTGGAACCACTGCGCCGATAACCCCCAATTACAATGGCTCCGCACCTAATCAGGTGTGGACTCCAAACAATAATCCGTTCGGTGGTACATCGAGCACGCCCGTTTCAACAGTCACTGTACGCACCTCAATTATCATTCCGGCCGGATACCAAATCACTATCAGTGGTATGCGTTTTGAGTTTGCTCCGCGCACGTACGATGCAAGCAATACGGCTTACGCCGGTGCCAATGTTGAAGTGCTTCGCGCAAATACTGCAACAAGTTCGGGCGGAAGATTGATTGTTCAAAATTCTACTTTGACTGTTTATGCCGGATGTGGTGAAGGTATGTGGGAAGGAATAGAAGTACATGGGTACAGCAACGTTCCGCAAGGAAGTCTTTCATCTACTCCGCAGGGTTACCTGCTGATCAGAAATTCTTCGGCCATTGAAAACGCCTGGAGAGGAATTGTTGCCTCACAAGTAGCGAACCCGCTTCCGCCTGCTGCGCTAATCGTTCCGCAATTAACAACCAATACTACAGGAGGAATTGTTCGTGCTTATGAAAGCCGGTTCACAAATAACTTTATCTCTGCATATTTTCCCTATTATATGGACAACCATCTGCGATAGATGATAATTGGGGAGAATTTCAGCGCTGCACATTTGAAACAAATGACGACTTGTGGGATGTTAACGCTTCCGCTCCGTTTGCCAGTGTAATGATGTGGGGCGTGAAGGGAATCGTGTTCCGTGGAAATTCGTTCATCACTTATGAAACAAGCACATCATACACTGTTGCAATGAACAACACCGGCTTTGGAATATGGTCTGCAAGCAGCTTCTTCACTGTAGCGCCTTCTATAAATACCCGTAATACATTCACCAATCTCACCTACGGAATTGCAGCTTTCAGTGTGCTGAATCTTACGCGTACGGCTACAATTGACAGATCTGATTTCTACAACAACTACAGGGGCATATACCTGAGTTCAATTCCTATGGCGACTGTCACCAGAAACAATTTTGAAGTTTACAGATGGCCGACACAATTAACTAATGAAGCGTATGGCCTTTACTTGAATTTTTGCACCGGGTTCAAAGTGGAAGAAAATGATTTCACTTATTCACTTGGTAATACACCTCCGGCAAATGCTTATGGGATAATAGTCAATCAATCCAATTCGCAAGGATACTGCGGTCAGGATGATGAGATTTATCGCAATACATTTCATAACATCATGGTCGGTATTCAGGCTCAGGGAAACAATAGCGAAAAACCTTATGCGAGCTGTTATCCAAATGCCCCCTCTACTCCCAACAATGTTGGTCTTGTACTGAGGTGCAATGAATTCTACAACGGAACGGTTGATGTTTATGACATTCGCGTAGCTGATTACATCGCAAGCAACGGTACTGTTCCCGGAGACATTGCTCATCAGCAGGGCACTTGCATTGATGACAAATCTCCTGCAAACAATTTATTCAGCCACTCGCTCAATAATCCTGAAAACGATTTCATTATTGATGCTACGTATAGCGCGGGTAATCCTAACCTTGTGGACTATTCGTGGGCATCCGCAAATCAAACTGTAACTGCATTAACGCCGTTGTATTACACGCCACCCGTGGCATACAGCGGTGTGGACCCGGATGACTGTTCAGGACTCACTTACTCACCGGGAACTTCATGTCCTTCGAGATTCACTTACATTCCGATCAACGGTTCTTTTCATCGCGACATCAGTTTGTACACTTACAGAGCCGATTCACTGAATAATATTCTTGCCACAGGTGATGCCCCTTCACTTTATGCGATTGTGTCAACCGGCACACCAGGGCAAATCGGTTCTGGTTTACTGAACACTTCTCCTTACCTCTCAGATGGTGTGTTGATCGCAGCAATTAACCGTGGTCTGCCTCCTGGAATTCTGAAGAACATAATTCTGGCGAACTCTCCGATGTCTCCGGCTGTGGTTAGCGCTCTGAATGCAGTTAACTTACCAGCTGGCGTTCGCGGTGAAATTAACGCGGCCCAAAACGGAGTTTCTGCACGAGATGAGTTAGTCGACCTGATGTCACACTACATCTCAGCAAAAAGTTACGCAACGAACGAATTGATTCGCTATTACCTGAATGATACGTTGCTGACCGATGGAGTCGATAGCATCATCTATGTGCTGAAAAAATATCAGATACCGGAATTCCGATGTTCACTTGTTAAAGCATATTCAGACAAGGGCGATACGTTGTCTGCAAAACTGCATAGGGATACGCTTGAAATGGAAAACGGTTTAGACAACTTCTGTCGTCTCTTTGATGTGTTATTGCAGCTCGAGCGAGTTGGCCAGAGTTGCTTCGGACTGGCCCAGGATCCCATTAAGCAAGCAACGGTAACATCCATTTCTGCCAATTATGAGCAGAAGGCATGTGCGGAAGCGAATGCATTACTTCATCTTGTGATGCAATACCAGTTGATGGAATACATCAACAGTGTTTCCATCACATCGAATCGATCAGCACCTTCCGCGCCTGAACTCACTACTAACGGTACGCAATTCAGTTTATTCCCGAATCCGAATAATGGGAATTTCAGTGTTGCATACAACAGCAAAGAAACTGATGTTGTAGAATTGGAATTCTATAATATTACTGGCGCATGCGTAATGAAGAAATTATTAGTCCCCGGCAACCAGGTTGCGGAAGTCGATTGTTCCGGAATGGTTGAAGGTGTGTATGTGATTCGACTTGTGATAAACGGTCTGCCATCCGATTCTCAGAAACTATTAATCACTGAGTAACATGAACAAGTTACTCAGCATACTGCTTGGCGCAGCGTGTTGTGCTTTTCCTTCAAATTAAGGCAAAACACAAACACCGGTGTTTTAAAATTATTACGAACTCGGGGCAACGGATGAAGGGAATTCAATTTGCGAAAGTGGAGATGGCGGTTTTGTCATAGCAGGCGAACGTCGCATTGCTATCGGTGAAAGCAACTTGGTAATAATGAAGATAGATTCATCTGGCGAGTTGGAATGGGTGAAACTATATGGTTCCAACGGCAATCATCGAGGAATATCAATCAAGAAATGCACACTGGGCGGGTATATTATGGCAGGATATTACCAACCAATGCCTGATGCGCGCGAGCACCCATGGCTATTAAGATTTGATGATTTTGGAGACACCCTTTGGACTGCGAATAATCTAACTCCAATGTATCCACTAAGTCAATCTGATCCGGGCAACGGTTACTGTTGGAGTGCAGTAGAGGCAATTGATGGATATTTTTATGCGACTAGTCAGGTTTCTGATTCTAGTTCCGCTACATATTTTCTTACCAAAATCGATCCCGTTGGCGACACAATTTGGACTAAGGAATTCGATTGGGGACTTGGCCCGGAATTGCTGCGATTAACCGCAGGATTGGATTCATCTCTGATCCTTTATGGACGCTATTATAATTCAATAACGCCAATTTTTTCTGCTGATGTCCTCATGGTAAAAACTGACCTCAACGGTGATACCTTATGGACTCGCAAATATCCTTTAGCCAACTCTGTTACGTCACCTCAGTCTGTGGTTGTTACTTCAGATTCGGGATACTTTATTTCTGCAGCAGCTGTCAACAATACCACACTCGATGTAGATTACTACCTGATTCGGACTGATAAGAACGGTGATACATTATGGACAAGAACCTCGGGGGATATTGGATGTGCCAAAGGTGGTCCGGGCATTCAGTATTCTGATGGTTCGTTTATTGTTTCGGGTTTAACAGCATGTCAGACATCGGGAATGACTGATTTATACCTTGCAAAATTTGATTCTACCGGAAATCTTGTTTGGGAACGTAATTATGGCGGCGTCAATGACGATCGTGCCAATGCCATAATTGAAACTACCGATGGCGGATTCATTGCATGTGGTTACACGCAGAGCTATGGTTTCGGGAATGGCGATGTGTACATCGTAAAAACAGATTCGAATGGAATAGCACCAACCGGATTTTTGACAACGGCAGCACCGGAAAATTATTTCAAACTGTTTCCGAATCCGAGTAGCGGTCGTGTTTTTATCGAATACAGAATTCCGCAAGACGAAGATGGTATACTGGAAGTTTATTCGATGACGGGTGTTTTGCTCATACGTGAAACGCTCACGGCAGGAACGGAACGGAGTGAATTTGATTGGAGCGAACTGGAACCGGGAATGTATCTAACGAGAGTTATTGTAAATGAAGTGCCGATGAAAACTGAACGGATGATAATTACGGAATGACATTTTACAATAAAATTCTTACACTGAATTGTCAATTCGAAAAAAGATCACAATAAATCCGAAATACAATTGGTGTCAATTCGTATGAACAGACACCAATTGTATTCTTAATAACAAGCCTACTCGAACAAACTGATTTCATTTAGTATTTCGGTTGCACTTCTTCTTTTGGCTCTTCTTCTTTCTGTTCTTCAATCGGAGCAGGTTGTTCTTCTATTGGTTGTTCGTTCTCAATAATCTCATTACCATTCTCAATTCGCTTTCCCGATTTTGCATCCGCTGCTGCGCTGTCGGCTGCAGCTTTTTCTGAAGCCGCATCGTACATTCTCTGTTGCGTTGCCATTCCTGTGTAAAAACTATGTGTGGTGATGATTACGGCTCCACCAGATAAATCACCGTACTCGGCTGGAATTCCTCCTGACAAAACCGAAACCTGATACATCGATAAAGCAACAACACCAGCGGTTCCATACAGTTTTTCCCCGTCAACATATATTGCAGAGGCGCCTTCACGTGAACCGCGCATTACGAGTCCTCCGTCCTTGCCTTCGCTTAGCTGAGAACTTGTTCCTGTTACCATATCAACAATATTTCCCCGATCAGCAGCCATTCTTTTGATTGGACCAGCATTGATATTCTGAATGGTTGAAAAAGTTGGACTAACTGGACTCTGAACTGCGTATACAATGTGTTCTTCCATGGTGTCTTTCGCAATCTGCATTACGTACTCGGCATAAGCAGTTTGACCTGCAGAAACCTGAATTCCTTTTTTTACATACCGTTTGTATCCTGTTACGCGGCATTCTATATCATAAGTTCCGGGAAGTACTCCGGCAAAAGTATGTTCACCATCCATATTAGTTGCTCCTCCCATTACCGGTCCGCCGGCAATTATTCTCACAATTGCTCCTGGAAAAGGAACGAGTTTTTCGTCAAGCACAGTTACTTTAATTCTTCCGTTATCCTGAGCGAGTGCTCCAAAAGGCGCGATAAGGATAAATGCGATGAGTGTAGTTATGATCGTTTTCATGGTTTGTGTTTTTCGTTGTCAATATTCTGTTTCTACTGGTATGACGCAGAGACTTCAGGAACTTCACAACAACAGCAGAGAAAACTGAACAAATGGGATTATTAGTAGTTTAAATGGTTATGGTATTGCTCTAAGTGGTCACATAAACCAATCGTAAATCTTCCAATTCTTCGAAAATCGAT
>CAZBYM010000221.1:0-6892 GCA_964495745.1 uncultured Chryseobacterium sp.
TTCTATATATAACGCTTCTGAATACGTTGCAAATCCTTCATGCAACCATCCTTCTGCCAGATCATAACCCGTGAGCGAATTTCCCCACCATTCGTGTGCAGTTTCATGCAGGATGATGTAATCAAAACCGAGCGGATTGTTTTTGAATTTGTTCCCGTATGCAATTGCTGTTTGATGTTCCATTCCCGCGTACGGAGATTCGACAAGTTTGAAACCATCTTCGTAAAACGGATAAGGCCCAAATAATTCTTCATAAACAGCAAGGTGATCCTTCAGTTGTTTGAAGTGCTCTATTGCTTTGTCGTAATGCTGCTCGAGTACATAGTGATTCAATTCCAAAGTCTTTCCCGAAATCTTACTGGCATACAAATCATGAATGAGTTTATATTTCCCAACATAAAATGTGATATTATAAAGGTTAATAGGGTAACTCACGTGCCAGTCATACACAATCATGCCGGGATAATTAGTTGTATTCGTACCAACCAAAATTCCATTGCTAACTGCAACATAATCCTGTGGAACTGTTAACGTAATATCACAAGTCGCAGGTTCATCGTTCACAACATCCTTGCATGGCCACCATGTACTAGCTCCTTCACTCTGACAAGCAACGCCCCACCAGTGATTTTCGACATCATCTTTCTTGCGGACAAATCCTCCTCTCCACGGTGGACGACGAGCATCATCAGGATTTACTTTGTAATTGATCATCACCTTCACATTTCGATCTTTCTCCACTGTGCGTGGAAATATTACAAACAACGCACCTTCCTTATGAAAGAAATTAAGAGTATCTACAGGAGTACAACAACTTCCACCCGTTGCGCCTTCCGGATCAAACGAAAAACCTGTGACATCCAGAATTTCCATGTTCTCTTTTGCATCTAATTGAATTGTATCAAAAGAAGCAGCAGCAATTGCCTTCACAGTAACAACACCGGAAATACTTTTCTCTTTTTCTAAATCCTTTCCGAATACAACATCAAGATGATAGTAAACCACATCGAAGCATGTGCGGTATTTCGATTCTTGATTTCCCAATAAAGTTAACGCCTCCGTTTTCTCCGGATATTTTCCGGCACGATCAGGATTGTGAAATTTGATGTGAATGCCAAGAATGCTGCATGCGGATGCTAAGACGATGATCAAAGAAGCTGCGAGAAGTGATTTTTTCATTGGGATAAATGTAAGGAAACAATGATTCGTTGTCACTTCGAGCGCAGTCGAGAAGTCGACAAAGAATCACTTGAATCACGATCCCAGCGAAAAGCCCATTTGTTGAGTTCTCGACTGCGCTCGAACTGACAAACAGGCTTTTCGTTGTGGACCGTCATTCTACAAATTCCCCAACTGCTCCTCGATCGCCTTAATCTTCGATTCCGCATCGCTCATCTTCTTCTTCTCTGCATCAATAACTTCCGGTTTCGCATTCTGCACAAAACGTTCGTTTGCCAATTTCTTCTGAACAGAAACAAGAAATCCTTTGTTGTATTCGAGATCCTTTTTCAAACGATCGCGCTCTTCTTCAACGTTGATATTTCCTGTTACAGGAATGAAATATTGCGAAGATCCTGCAACAAACGAGAATGCATTTTCAGCCGCGTCTTTGATCACTTCTATAGGATGAGCGTTTGCGAGCTTTTCAATTACTGAATAGAAACGATCTGCTCCTACTGCAGGATTGGCTACTTTCAATTCCAGCTTTTCCTTCGGAGAAAGTCCTTTTTGCGAGCGGAACATCCTAACCGTGGTTACTACTTGCTGATCCGTTTCAAATTGCGTTACCAACTTCGCATCAGAAGGCAAAATTTCCGGCCACGAAGCAACAATGATCGCATCCTTCTCATTTCTGTCTTCAAGCAAGTGGTATAACTCTTCTGTGATAAACGGCATGAACGGATGCATAATCTTCAACAATTTCTCGAAGAATTCACACGTGCGCGCATATGTCAATGCGTCAATTGGTTTCGAAACTCCTTCAACGAATTCCGGCTTCACCATTTCAAGATACCAAGCGCAGAAATCATCCCAAACCAATTTGTATGTTGCCATCAAAGCGTCCGACAACCTAAACTTCGTATAATGATCGTTGATCTCCGTCAATTGCTGATTGAACTTCGCATCGAACCAAGCTGTAGCAGCTACGGCAACTTTCGGTTGCTCAATTGTTGCATCAACAGTCCATCCTTTTACAAGACGAAATGCATTCCAGATTTTATTTGAAAAATTTCTTCCCTGCTCGCACATCGATTCATCGAAAGGCAAATCGTTTCCTGCGGGCGAACACAAAAGCATTCCCACACGAACACCATCTGCTCCGAACTTTTCGATCAAGTCTAGCGGATCAGGTGAATTCCCAAGCGATTTCGACATTTTCCTTCCTTGCTTATCGCGAACAATTCCAGTGAGATAAACATTCGTGAATGGTTTCTTTCCTGTGTATTCGTATCCTGCAATGATCATTCGTGCCACCCAGAAAAATAAAATTTCAGGAGCCGTAACGAGATCATTCGTTGGGTAATAATATTTCAGATCCGCGTTAAGATTTTCTTTACCGTTGCGAATTGCTGCAGGATCAAAAACTGTGATCGGCCAAAGCCATGACGAGAACCATGTATCTAAAACGTCTTCATCTTGAAAAATGGTCTCGGGTTTCGAGTTCCGGGTTCGCGCAAATTCCTCACGCGCCTCGGCTTCCGTTTTCGCCACAACGAAGTTTCCACTTTCATCATACCAAGCCGGAATCCGTTGTCCCCACCAAAGCTGTCGTGAAATACACCAGTCCTGAACATTTTCCATCCAGTACTTATACGTGTTGGTGAATTTTTCAGGAATCAAATTCACTTCTCCTTCAACAACAGCTTTCAATGCGGGTTTTGAAAACTCTTTCATCGCAACAAACCATTGAGGAGAAAGTCGAGGTTCAATTACAGCGTTCGTTCTTTCTGAATACCCAACGTTGTTTTTGATTTCGTCAATCTTCACAATGTGTCCTGCTTCGTCCAGATCTTTTACAATTTGTTTTCGGGTCGCAAAACGATCAACTCCAATATACAATTGTGCAGCTGCGCTCATCGAACCATCCGGATTCAGAATGTCGATCGACTCGAGCTTGTGTTTCTTCCCAAGTTCGTAGTCATTCTTGTCGTGAGCAGGAGTAACTTTCAACGCACCTGTTCCGAATTCTTTATCAACGTATTCGTCAGCAATAATTGTCACCGCACGATTTACCAGCGGAACAATTACTTTTTTACCAACTAGTTTTATGTAACGCTCGTCTTCAGGATGAACACAAATTGCCGTATCACCCAAAATTGTTTCCGGACGTGTAGTTGCAATCGTGATCCAATCATCAGAAGTGCCATCGATTTTGTATCGCACATAATACAATTTCGAAGTCGCTTCTTTCATGATCACTTCTTCATCCGAAACTGCTGTTAAGGCAGAAGGATCCCAATTCACCATTCTTGTTCCGCGGTAGATGTAACCTTTCTTGTACAAATCAAGAAATGTATCTATTACCGATTCGATCAACTCTTCTTCCATTGTGAATCGCGTACGATCCCAATCGCAGGAAGCTCCAAGTTTTTTTAATTGATCAAGAATTATTCCGCCATATTTTTCCTTCCAAACCCAAGCGTGTTTCAAAAATTCTTCACGCGAAAGATCTTTTTTATTGATGCCTTGCTCTTTCAACAGCGCAACAACTTTTGCCTCCGTTGCAATTGAAGCGTGATCCGTTCCAGGAACCCAACAGGCATTTTTTCCCTGCATTCTTGCACGACGTACCAACACATCCTGAATCGTATTGTTCAGCATATGCCCCATGTGAAGTACTCCGGTGACGTTAGGAGGCGGAATTACAACAGTATACGCCTCGCGTTCATCCGGAATGGAACGAAAAAAACCATTTTTCATCCACCACGCGTACCATCGATCTTCTGCCGATTTTGGGTCGTAAGTTTTGGGGATCTCCATTTGTTCTTCTATCTTCGTTAGCTTCTTATCTGATTTGCACTGTGCTTCTCAATAAGGGAGTCAAAATTACTAAAAAAAGCAGGTTTTATTGTCTAGAATGGCATGATTTTGGATGTATTTGCCGAGATAACAAAACCAAAAAACGATTCAAAAAAATCTACAATCATGAAAAAATTACTTTTCCTGCCCCTTTTTGCTTTGAGTGTGCTTACTGCAAACGCGCAGGCTCCAACAGTTTCTGGTGTTGATCGCCCGAACGGTCCGGTGATGAAGTTCGATGTTCTTGAGCATAATTTCGGAACTATCAAACAAGGTGAATCTGTTACGTTCGAATTCAAATTCAAGAATTCCGGTAAAGAGCCCCTTATCATTAACACAGCAACTGGATCATGCGGTTGTACAGTTCCTGAATATCCAAAGGAGCCAATCAAACCAAATGGCAATGGAGTTATTAAAGTGACTTTCAACTCAGCTGGCAAATCCGGTCCACAGGATAAGACTGTTACAATTACATATGATACAGACAAGCAGATTGTTCTTCACATGAAAGGAACTGTTGAAGTAGCTGCTACTCCTGCTCCAGCGGCTCCACAGCAAGGTCCAGTAACACCTGCTCCAACACCTGCTCCTGCTAAAGCAGGCGGCGCTCCTCCAAAAAATGCAACCGTTGCTCCTGCTCCTGTTGTAGTTCCGGCTGAGCCTGTAAAAAGAGAAGGTCCTGCTCCTGCAGTAGTTCAACCAAAATAATAATCAGTCTTATTTTTCTGCGAAATGAAAAAGTTAAGTCTTATTTGTACAGCACTCGTTTTATCGCTGACTGTGTCGGCTCAGACAAAGCCTGCACCTAAACCAGCTCCAGCTGCAACTTCTGCTCCGGCACCTCAACAGGATCCGGGATACAAGTTCGACAAACTGGACAATGACTATGGTACAATTCCAAAAGGTGCTGAGCCGTATTGTGAGTTCAGACTGACTAATACCAGCAAAGTTCCGTTGGTAATAAGCGGCGCTGTTGGATCTTGTGGCTGTACAGTTCCGGAATATCCGAAAGAGCCAATCAAGCCAGGTGAAACGGTAATCATCAAAGTTCGTTACGACACCCAGCGAATCGGTCATTTCGAAAAACAGGTTACTGTAACTTTCGTTGGAAAAGATGCTCCTGCTGTTCTGAAGATTCATGGAACGGTTGAAGTCCCAGCTGCCGAACAACCATTCCCAACTCCTGGAAATGGAACAGGCACTTCCGGCGCTCCTGTAAACAATGAACCTTAATCGAAGCATGAAAAAGTCAATTGCTTTTGTACTCGTAGTTATTGCAGCATTCTGCATTAGTGCACGAACAAGTGTTACTGAAGGTGCTGTAATTACATTTGAAACAGAAGTAATAGATTTTGGAAATGTATTGCAGCATACTGAGCAAGTCCGAACATTCAAGTTCACAAACACCGGAAATGCTCCTCTGGTTATCAAGAGTATCAAAGGTCAATGCGGATGTACAAGCATTCCCGACAGTTGGCCAAAAGATCCAATTGCTCCAGGAGGAACGGGGTCGTTTCAAGTGAAATACGATACAGAAGTTCGTGTTGGTATGTTCGACAAGAAAATTATTGTCACTTCTAATGCAGTTACTCCTGTAGTGGAAGTAAAAATAAAAGGCAACGTTTTGTCTGCCGAATAATACGGTTAAAACTAAATTATCATTCGAAAAGCATCACAAGAAATTGTGGTGCTTTTTTTATTGTCGACTTCGACTCCGCTCAGTCTGACAATTCATCATAATACAAAATTGATTAGGTTGATAGGAGACGAAACGGATCAACCGCCGATCCAACTCTGGCGTAATTATTGCAGCATTTGCAGTAAACAAAACAACATGAAACGCACGCTACTCGCCCTGATTTTTTCCTCTGCTTCGCTGACCGCATTTGCGCAACCTACTTCGTCTGCTCCCGATGATCCTAACGGACCAAAGATGGTTGTTGCTGTTGATACTTATGCATTTGATTCGATTACTCAGGGAGATACAGTGAAATATACATTCACTTTCAAAAACACAGGTAAAGCGCCTCTAATAATTACAGATGCACTTGTTGGCTGTGGGTGCACCACACCAGTATTCAGCAAAGAACCAATTGCTCCTGGAAAATCAGGAACTATATATGTCGAATTTCGTTCTATTGGGAAAATGGGGTATCAGGACAAAACAGTTACAATAAAATCAAACAGCAATACCGGTGATGTTGTGCTCCATTTGAAAGGAACTGTTGTTGCGGCTCCAAAAGCTCCAACTCCTGGCGTTGCCGATCCAACACGAGGCAATGTACCTTTGAACAAATAATATTGCGAACTTTAACCAGATGAAAATCCGAGCTGCTTTATTCCTGATTCTTGTTATCTCGCTCTCGTCATTCCGCACGATAACGGGACCTATCATGACAATTGATGAAGCAAAACACAATTTCGGTTTCATTCGTCAGGGTGAAGTTGTGTCGCACGAATATTCATTCACAAACACGGGCGATGCTCCATTGATTATTTCTGCCTGTGAAGTCACTTGCGAATGCACGAAAGTTGAATTCCCGAAAGAGCCAATTGCTAAAGGTCAATCCGGAAAAATCAAAGTGACTTTCGAATCGAAAAGCGCCATTGACCGTCAGGAAAGAACTGTTCTCGTAAAATCAAATGCGTCGAATTCTCCGGTGACGCTGACGTTCAAGTGTGTTGTATTAAAGCCCAAGAACTAATTGATTGCCGGGCATTTTGTTCACTTGATGAAGTAATTGGACAATTGTTCTCCCCAACTTTTAACACAGATTACGCTGATTCTTCTGATTTCGCGCGGAAGCAAAATCTGTGTAATACCATTAGCCAATATATAATAGTCTAAAATATGCCCGAGAAATATTCAAAT
>CAZBYM010000222.1:0-6889 GCA_964495745.1 uncultured Chryseobacterium sp.
AAATGTGGACTTGGACCTGACGATGGACATGAACCAAGCAGCCAATCCGTGTTGTCAACATCGATTCCAGTTGGAAAAGTTGTACCGGCATTGCTCGAAACCGCTGCCCACATGTCGCGACGGTTATTGCTGTTGCGCCTCCAAACAGGAGTTTGATTGGTTCCGTCTGTCGTCATATAACCCGGACAACAATCGCAAACATCAGAACCGCCAACACCGCTCGCGTTAACAGGCATTGGAAAAGTTTGTCCGCCATCAATTGAATTTGATACTACGTATGTTGCACTCATCCAACTCATATCAAACGTCATAAACATAACGGCAGGATTACCTATATCTGTAACCGCAATTGAAGGAAAACGCGAGTAAGGACCATTCATTAAATCAACACGAACAGTATCTGCCCAGGTAATACCTCCATCAGTTGATTTCTTAATATAAATATTGCCCATCATTTCAGGCTGTTCTTTAAATACCACGTAAACTGTATTGCCGTTTGATCCAACATCGTGTCCTTGCCAATCCATAACGGCAGGATCAACTCCGGATGGAGTTAGCGCCATCGCCATTCCAAATCCGGTTCCATTTCCTCGCGCATAATACAAAGGCTCTGTACCCATACCCCCACCCCAAACAACTAACGGAATATTACCCGCAGTTGCAGCAACGCGTGGACGAACGTTCCCATACATACTACCCATCGCAACTGTAACTTCACTTGTCCAGGTTAAACTTTGTGCTGAGAGACTAACGGTCATCAGGCAAACTAAAGCGAAAGAAGTAGAAATTGATTTCATGTGCGAGTGGTTGGGTTTAGCCAAATATAACAAACTACTGGAAACAAAAATTCCGCAAAAACGCCCTAAAAAGACTGATTTTGAAATATGCCAGATGTAGTCTAACTTTAACGTGTAATTATGAAGCGCATCATAGCATTTTCAATTTTATTATTTTATGGAGTTTCCATTTCAGGGGCAACATTCCATTTGCACTTTTGCGCGAGCAGTCTTGAGTCTGTTTCATTTGCTATTGATGAACATGAAGGTTGCTGTTGCGAGAAGGAAGGTAAAAAAATGGATTCCAACAATTGCTGTAAAGACGAGGTTGTTCTTTTTCAGTCTAAGGGTGTGCAAAAACATTCAGACGTTATAAGCACGGGTGGGTGTTTTTCTTCCTTGATTCCTGCAATATTCGCTGAACCCGTTTTCAATCTCGAATATTCGCAATTTGCTCTCGTCCTTCCAGATTATCATTCGCCGCCCATACGACCGGGCTCGTGCGATTTGATAGTTCTACACGGTGTTTTCAGGATTTAGGCATTTGTTTTGCCTACTAATTCTCGAATTGTTCGCATCGGCGTACAACTAATTTATTTTTCTTAAGATCTCAATAATGAAAAAGATATACTTCTGTTTATTTGCAACTGCATTTTTGACACTTACCGCAAAAGCGCAAGTCCCAAATTATAGTTTTGAAACCTGGACAAACATGGGCGGATATGAAAATCCAGACCAGTGGGGCACATTAAATAATACCACTACAGCACTTGGCGTGTATACTGTAACTAAAGCTAATCCTGGTAATCCGGGCAGCTATTATATGAAAGTTACTTCCCGAACTGCCGCTACTTCAGTGATCCCCGGGATTGCTGTTAGCGGAGTGCTTGACTCTATGACCATGCAGCCAAAATCGGGATTTGCATTTGCACAACGTCCACAAAGTTTCACAGGGAGTTGGCAACATATGATTTACGGCTCCAGTCAGGGTTCTATCGTTGTTACATTAACACGATGGGATACCAATTTGAACTCGCGTGTAACCGTTGCAACCGCAAGTCGCACACTAACAGGAATGGCAATGAGTTGGGCAACTTTCAGCATTAATTTCTCGTATGTTGATGGCAATAACCCGGACAGTTGCATTATTGTTTTGAAAGCAAGTGGTACAAATCCTACTAATAACGACTATCTCTGGGTCGACAATCTTGGATTTGCAGGTAATGTAGTTGGCATGCAAGAAGAGTCTGTTTCTTCATTTTATTGTGTGGTATTTCCTAACCCCGCAACAGACATTCTTTCCGTTAGTCTTTCACTAGACTCCCCTCAAAATGTAACATTGGAACTTGTTGATTTTACCGGGAGAATCGTCGTTGTAGAAACAGCAGGAATGCAGTCAGGAGAAGTTACATTGCCCTTGGATATTTCTGAAGTTGCCAAAGGATCGTATCTTATTCGAGTAGTAACCGATACCGAAACTCAAGTCAAGAGCATGGTGATTAACTAAAGCAATAACTGTCGTGACACTGAACGCAGCAGAATATTATTTAGTGTCAGTTACGATGAATTAACAAGTCAATAATCCGAAAATGCACCTTTACCTAACAACCTGATAAAATGAAAAAATCTTTATTCCTGCTTTTTGCTTTGATGTTCACATTTATGATTTCCAAAGCACAAACTACCGCAATGCAGTTTAGTGGTGTAGACTGCAACAACAACCCTGTTGATCTTTTTTCTGATCTTGATGCGGGAAAAGCTGTCGTTCTGTTTTTCTACATGCCAAATTGCGGAACCTGTCCTCCGATAGCGCAAAAAATTCAGACCATGGCGAATGATGTAATGGCTACATATCCCGGAATGGTAAAAGGATATGCATTTCCTTACCAGAATTCAACTACATGCACGTATTCTGCATCATGGGTAACCAATAACAATCTTCCATTGTACGCACCAATGGATAGCGGCGCTGTTCCGGTTGCTTATTATGGTGGTTTCGGTATGCCAACTGTTGTCCTTCTTGGTGGCGCTGATCACCGTGTGATGTTCTCAACTTTGAGTTTTGTCAATGGAGACACAGCAATCATGAGCGATTCAATTATCAACTTGCTTGGGCCTGCAGGATTAAATGATTTCAATGCTACTGCACCTGCAGTTAATTTATTTCCTAATCCGGCTAACGATCAACTTCAGATTGATGTCAATGTGACAAAGTCAACTGATGTAAAAATTGAAGTTGTGAATGTACTCGGTGAAGTTGTTTCCAACGTGTACAACAACGTTGCCGCTCCAGGTTTGCTTCGTCACCAGGTTTCAACTGCAGAATTGAGCAATGGCGCGTACTTCATTCGTGTTACATCGGATGATGTTGTTCAGAATTACAAGTTTACTGTTGCGCATTAATTTCAAATAGTTTTTTCAATGAAAAGTTTTGGTTTTTTATGTGGCGTGTTTTTGGGCGGAGTTGTCTTCGCCCAAAACGCGTTGCCCATTCCTCCTGCACTCACCGGGACAATATTTAATCTGAATGTGCAGAACGGAGTCACGCAATTCTGGCCTTCAGTCAACACACCTACTTATGGAATCAATGGCCCGTTGCTCGCACCTACATTGATCATTAACAAATGGGATACTGTAACATTCAATGTAACCAATAATCTTACCGGAAACGGAAACTCCACCACCATGCATTGGCACGGACTTCACTTGCCTGCTGAAGACGATGGCGGTCCGCACCAAAGTATTGCACAAACCACTACGTGGAGCCCATCTTTTCAAGTGTTGAATACTGCAGGAACATTTTGGTATCACCCGCATGGTGAAGGCAAAACCGATCTGCATGTTTCGAAAGGACTGGCAGGAATGATCATCGTAAAAGACAGTGCGGAAAATGCGCTGCCTCTGCCACGAACTTATGGAGTTGATGATTTTCCGATAATCATTCAAACAAAAAGTTTTGATGTGTTGAATCAGATTGCTGTGTCCAGTGCATACGACACAGTTCCACTGGTGAATGGCGCAATTGATCCATACCTCAATGCACCGGCACAAGTTGTCCGGCTTCGTGTTCTGAACGGCGCGTCCGACCGAAGTTTCATGCTTGGTTTTTCAAACAACATGAATTTCTACGTTATCGGATCTGACGGCGGATTACTAGACTCATCAGTAAGCATGAATCGCTTGTTGCTTGCAAATGGTGAACGCGCAGAAATTCTCGTTGACCTTTCTGCCTTACTGAACGATTCTGTTTTCCTGATGTGTTACGGTTCGGAAATTCCAAACGGAGTAATGGGTGCCGATTCGGTTGGCGATGCAAACAATCAGATTCCGGATTACTATTCTAATTTTTTGAATGGTGCCGACTACAGTCTTTTACAAATATTAGTAGTTGCACAAACTGCAACGCCAATACTGAGTATTCCAGCTGCACTCGTTCCGGTTACTCCGATTCCGGAAGCACTTGCAACTATTAATCGTCGTTTCGTACTTGATACTATGGCGGAAGTATTCGTCATTCCAAATCTTGCGGAAGGCCCGTTTGCAATTAACAGTGTATTCTTTGACATGGATTCTGTCAATGAAATTGTTTATCTCGACGATATTGAAATCTGGACATTGCGTAACAAAACACAAATAGCACATCCATTTCACATTCATGATATCCAATTTTATATTCTTGATATCAATGGAGGGCCCGTTCCGATTCACCAGCAAGGAAAAAAGGATGTTGTATTGATTATGCCTGGAGATAGCGTCCGATTTATTACAAAATTTGATCACTTCGCCGACGATTCAGTTCCATATATGTATCACTGCCATTTGTTGCACCATGAAGACGACGGAATGATGGGATCGTTTCTTGTAATTGATACAGTGAATGTCAGAGTTCCTGAAGTTGTACCTGGCGCAATGATAGTCGATGTGTATCCTAATCCGGCTTCAGATCAAATAAGCGTAATTGCCTCAGTTCCGAATGCCTCACAGGGCAGAATTACTGTTTATAATTCACTTGGAGAGATTATCTTTACTGAATCCTCTTCCGGTAACGTAACTAGTATCAACACCGCGAATTGGTCATCAGGTATGTATTCAGTGATGGTACAATTTGAAAATCAAGTAGCATTTCGGAAAGTTATTGTTACGCAGGCTGAGTAATTATCATGACACTAAAAAGAACATATTCTTATAAACTGATCGCACTTCTTGTGGCGTTTGCGTTTATGTATGTTCAAGGCACTGCATTGAATTGCGGAATTCACCATTTGATTGACCAAAGTGGAATTCCACATTCGCATCCTGTCGGTCACGATCATCATCATAACAAGCATGACGAAAGCACTTCGCACCATCATGATTCAGGTGCGCATGATAAATCTGAAAAAAAATGTTGTGGCGATTTTACTCAAGCATTTTTTTCGCAATTCAGCCAATCAAATATTTCGAGCGGAACTTTCGAAATAACAACTTCCTATCTTGTCTCTACACTTTCTTACCTAACCTGCACCTTCACTAATTCTAACAATACGCACTTCCGCGTTGCTGGTTTGTATTCGCTTCCTCCTCCAAAAATTCCGGATATCCGGATTTTCCTGCACTCATTCCAAGTCTGATTCTGTTTTTGGTTAAACAAAGACATCGAGGGGTCATGCCCTGACGTGTCGTATGTTAATTCTAAATCAACCAAATTCATGAGCAATAATTCATTCATCTTCCGAAGTATTTTTCTTTCGCCGATTTTGGTCTCAATGTTAGTGGCGTCACCATTAGTGGGCCAGATAACGTTGACACAACAACAGGTGGTTGATTCTGCCGTGATGCATAGTCCAATGGTCAGTGCAGCTGAATACAAACTACTTTCCCAACATCAACTAAAGAAGTCAGCCTTTAATCTCCCTAACCCGGAAGTTGTAGCTGAAAGTCCAACGGGAGAATTTTACACAATTGGAGTTCTGCAAACATTTGAATTTCCTTCCGTCTACTTTAAGCAACGGAAAGTTGCATCGCAGCAGGAAGAACTGGCCATAACTGAGAAATCAATTACAGTCAACGAAGCACGATATCAAGCGAGTGTTCTCTATGTACAATTCCAATACCTAATTGCTCAGCTGGAACAACTTCGTGTTCGCGATAGTTTGTATGAACAATTGAGTTCTGCTGCGAATCGAATGTTTGCTGCAGGTCAGATGGACTTTCTGGAAAAAACATATGCGGAATCTCAATACGGAGAAGTGCATTTATTATTCACTGGCGTCAAAACCGATGTAGATGTAATTCAACAGCAACTACGAATACTAACAGGAATTTCAACTTCATTTGTTCCAACTCCCATTACTAAACTAAGCGAAGTTCCAGGAATAATCGCGATGACAAGTGATTCAGGATTATTTATTCGAAATCCATTGGTAGATTATTACCGTAGGCAAAACCTTTTAAGTACAAGTATGTTGTCGCTGGAAAAACAACGTGCGTTGCCCGGATTTGTACTTGGCTATTTCAATCAAGGACCAATGACAACGCCCATTCAATATCGCTTCCGGGCAGGAATTACTGTTCCACTCTGGTTCTGGCAATACAGCGGAAACATTCGCGCTGCCCGTTACCAAACATTACGAAGCGCGCAACTTTATAAAGCAAATCAACAACAAATGAGCGCACAGCAAGTTCGTGCTCAAGGTGATTACTTCAAGTACAAAGAAAGTGTCGCTTTCTATGAATCAAAAGGAATGAAACAATCACTAGAGTTAATCAACGCCTCGGAACGATTTTACTCCAGCGGACAATACGATCTTGTTACGCACATCCGTAATCTGAATGATGCATTTGAAATTCAGCTTAACTATCTCGAAGCATTGAAGAATTACAATTTATCAGTTGTTCAAATTCATAATATACAAGGAACGCTATGAAATACCTATTCGCCTTCTTAGTAACAACAGTAATTACTGTTCAAGTATTCGCAGACGAAGGACATTCGCATGCGCAAGTTGGAACAACAACGAAAACTGCAACGTATTTTGCTTCGGAAGTAAGTTCCGACAAATATGAATTGTTAATGAAGTATGAGTATCTGGAACCTGGGGAGAAAAGTTCTGTCCGGCTTTTTGTAAGCGAGT
>CAZBYM010000223.1:0-6887 GCA_964495745.1 uncultured Chryseobacterium sp.
GATTTCAATCCAATAGTGCAGCATCTCATCAATCGTCTGCAAACTGAAAAAGATGTTGTGGACGTAACAAATAATGCGAGAAAAATCGGCTACACTTCGGTCAACTTCGATCTCATTTATGGATTGCCTGCGCAGACACTGGAATCAATTACTGATACAACAAAAAAAGTAATTGCAATTCGTCCGGATCGCATTGCATTTTACTCATACGCTCATGTACCGTGGATGCGCCCAGGTCAACGCGCATACACAGATGCAGATTTACCCACAGGAGAAAATAAACGCGCTTTGTATGAGCGCGGACGCGAACTTCTCGAGCAAGCAGGCTATATCGAAATTGGTCTCGATCACTTCGCCCTTCCTGAAGACGAGCTCTTGAAATCAATGCACAATGGAACAGTTCATCGTAATTTCATGGGATACACCGACAAAGCTTCTTCATTATTGATTGGCCTGGGAGTTTCTGCAATAAGTGATGCTGCAACCATGTTTGTACAGAATGCGAAAACGCTGGAAGAGTGGAACAAGAAAATCGACGACAACGAACTTCCATTCTTTCGAGGACATGAATTAAGCGAAGAGGATATTGTTTTACGTAAACATATCATGAACGTGATGTGCAAAGAAGAAACAAATTGGGAAAAAGACGCCGAACAATTCTCTGTTTTCGATTCTATCCGCGAGCGACTGCAAGTACTTGAAGCAGATGGAATAATTAAACTTTCTTCTCATTCGCTCAAAGTTACAAATGCAGGTAAACCCTATTTACGAAATGTCGGATTGTGTTTCGATGCGTTGTACCATAAATCGAAACCACAGAAACAGATTTTTAGCCAAACGGCATAGTCTAAATACTAATTGGCGGCTTAAGGAGCGAGTCTTCCAATTTTCCAGCTGCCATCAGGTTGAATAGTATACGTAATGCGATCGTGCAACCTGCTGTCTCTTCCTTGCCAGAATTCAAAATAATCAGGAATAAGAACAAAACCTCCCCACCACAACGGACGTGTTACGTCTTTCCCGTCAAACTCTTTCGTCATTTTTGCAACTCTTTCATCAAGCTCCTTTCTCGAAGCAATAATTTGACTTTGTGGCGAGGCCCAAGCTCCAATTTGCGACTCTCTTGGTCTAATTGCAAAATATGCGCTCGAATCGTCTGCACATTGCATCTGCAACTTTCCTTCAATACGGATCTGCCTGCCCAATTCCGGCCAAAAGAAATTCATGCAGCAATATGAATTGTATGCAATCTCCTGACCTTTTCTGCTTTTGTAATTGGTATAAAAAACAAAACCATGTGTACCAAAATCCCGCAAATACACAACTCGTGCTGATGGCCGATTATCTGGACCTACTGTAGATACGAGCATTGCATCAGCTTCTCTCACTGAATTCATGATCGCATCTTTATACCATTTTTCAAATTGTTCCAATGGTAATTTGCTCACATCATCTTCACCAAGCGAAATTGCGAGAGACATACTCTTTTGTTTTGTTAGACGAAAGATACAACTGCTCAGAACGCACGACAATGACAACAATCATTGATTTCATTGAGAACGCCGGCAGATTTTCAAAGGAAGAATAATGATTCAATAGGTCGTTCATGATCTGTATCAGTGAAAACGTAATTGCCTGATAATACATTTGTATAACATGAACGTGAGTTCAAGGTTGTCTCAGCTCTTTTTTGCATTGCAGTTCATAATAATATTTTGATCAATCATAAATTCATTGCTAATGAAAACAAACCAACGCGATTCAGTAGGTCGTTATCACAAACTACTAGCTTTGTTTCTGATTCTAAGTCCGGCATTTCTGTTTTCATGTGAATTCTGCACATTCAACAGAAACTTCATGCCGCTCGAGAGCCAGAATTCCTTCGGCTTGTCACATCGATACAAAGCGTTTAATGGCTACGAAAGTTTAGATCAGCAAACAAAACTTTTTCCGTCCGGCGCATACAGACTTCCATCTCCACCACCTACAACTCAGGATGGTGGCCACTATGATGCTGCAAACTCCATGGCGCCATCCGATTTTGAATCATTCAAGGTAATTGAAATGCGCGCACGCTACTTTGTACATCCGAAAATCGAGATGAATATTTTCATTCCTTTTGTGAATAATAAACAGGAATGGTTGGGAATGGAATCAAAAATATTCGGACCGGGCGACATTTCATTGCTGGCAGGATACCATCTCATCGAAAAACTGGACGGAGAAAAATTCAAGCACCGTTTGATCGTCGGATTAGGTGCAAAAATTCCAACAGGCAAATCAGATTATACCTACTCTGACGGAGATCGTCTTCCAATATTTCTTCAAGGAGGAACGGGCAGTTTTGATGGTCTGGGAATGATTTCCTGGTCATGCTCCTATCAGGATTGGGTTTGGGGAATTTCATTAGCCAATAAATACAACGGATCGAATAAATACGACGAGAAAATTCTACCGACAACAGTGACTACAGCCTTCATTACCCGGGTGCATGAAAAAGGTAACTGGACGTTCATGCCGCAAATGTTGTTTCATCAAGAATATTCTCAGGGTCTGCAGCAAGGAGAATATCTCGTTCCGGGAACATTCACCAACCTTATTCTTGCCGGTGCCGGACTTGAAGCGTACTACAAAAAAATGGGATTCAGTCTGAGTTTGCAATTGCCGCTATATCAGGAAGTGTATTACATGGATATGAAAATTGCCGGAAAACTTTCCGCAGGAATTTCATACAACTTCGGTACAGAAAAATATCTGTGTGGTAGTAAAAAAGAAGAATCTAAGTAATGATACTCGAATAGTAGTGTATGAATCTGATCAATCTTTCCATGAAGAACTTAAAATATTTACTCGCCATCTGCTTATTCGCAATCTTTGGATGCAAAAAAGAAGATATTGACAGCGGATCATTGACCAAAAAAATATACGTCGCCAATGAAGGCAGCGAAAACATTACTGTCATTGATGCGGAAACAAATCAATTTGCCAAAGTGATCAAAGTGGCAAATGGATCAGGAGAAATGCTGATGACGCACAACATTCAGGCTGCACCGGATGGCAGAACAGTTTGGGCAACTGTCAATTCCATGGGAAGCGTTGCGAATGATCAGGTGATTGTAATTGATCCGTTGACAGATGAAATCACAAAGTGGATCGACATTGGCGTTGATTTTGGACTTGCCCACATTGTATTGGATTCAAACTCAAACTTTGCGTATGCCTCCGCTACCGATACCAACATGGTCGTTGAAATTGATGCGCGTTCATATGTAGTAACCCGAACATTTTGGCTGGGTGCGGAACATCATCCACATGGTCTGCGCTATTCCCGTGGCAAATTATATGTAGCGGATCTTGAATCTGATGTTATGTCAGTGATTACCATTTCCGATGGAACAATTATTGATCTGCCTGTTGGTGGAATTGCGGTACAGACAGCAGTAACTCCAAATGGTAATTACGTTTTCGCTTCGATTTACGATACGAAACAAATTGTACGACTGGAAGTTGGAACGGGCACGCTAACTGCATTTTCTTTGCCTGCCGGATCGCAAGGTGCAATTCAGATGTATCCAACGCCAGATGGTACCAGATTGTTCATTTGCGACCAGGGTGTTTTACTTGATCGTCCTGCTTCAGACAAAGTATACGTTATGGATGTAGCGTCAGGAAATATCATAAATACGGTTATTGCGGGAGATGCAGCACATGGAGTAGTTGTGAGCAAAGATGGAACACGGGCATATATTACGAATAGTCTCGATCATACAGTTTCAGTAATCAACACAATTGATTATTCCATCGTGTGTACAATCCCGGTTGGGGCAAAACCCAATGGAATTTCCTATTGGACAAGTGAAGGTGGACAGCCCTGATTACACGAAAACATTGCTACATGAAAGTTTTTTTTCAAAACATGTGCATCGTCATATTATTTCGTTCTTACTCAACGCAATTTTGAACCACAGGATAGGAGCATTCCGGCATGGTTATGCTCCATAAGCAAGGCGAAACAGCAGTCGCGGAGAACGAAAACATAGGTGGATGCAACCCTTTTTTGTCGTTTGACTGGAATACTTAAGCCGTATTTTTGAATCGACGTCAGTTTCGTAATTCCACTGTTCGTTTCGCCTTTGCTTTCTCTTCCAAAACTCAGAAGAGATATTGTGTTGCAAATTTTCACTATGGCAACCATGACAAATAAAGTGACCGAAACTTCCACCCGCTTCAATACCTCCGGCAAAATTTGTCTTGTTCTCAGCTTAACAGTAATCATTTTTTTACTGCAGCATTGCGCGAAAGATCCTTATCCTGTGGATGAAGCGTCAGGGTATCCTTCCGATGTGGGACAGATTTTTCTTGGCAAATGTGCCCTCAGCGGGTGCCACAATCAACAAAGCAAAGATGCCTGCGCAGGAATTGATCTTTCATCCTGGGAAAGTATGTTTCGGGGCGGCCGCAATAATTCTTCGGTGATCCCATTCCGTCCAGATCAGAGTTATTTATTTTTTGCCGTAAATACTTTTCCGGAACTCGGCCCGATGTTGTTTCCAACGATGCCAATCAATCACGATCCTTTGTCAAGAGAAGAAGTGCTTCAGATCCGCGATTGGATAGCGAAAGGAGCTCCGAACAGAAATAATGAGATTAAATTTTCGGGCAACCCAACAAGAAGTAAGATCTATGTTGCCAATCAGGGATGCGATATGGTTACCGTATTTGACGCAGAAACCAAACTTGCAATGAGATGTATTGATGTTGGAGCATTTCCATCCATAGAAGCTCCTCACGATATTCAAGTTTCGCCCGATGGACAATATTGGTATGTGACATTTTTTGCAGGATCATTACTTCAGAAATACAGCACTGCAGATGATCGATTGGTAGGACAAGTAAATCTCGGCACAGCAAGTTGGCATTCCATTTCCATCTCCGCTGATTCACGCTATGCATCTGTTTCGCATTGGAATTCCTCCGGAAAAGTTGCATTGGTTGATCTGGAAACAATGACTTTGGTTCAGGTGATGCAAGGATTTTCATATCCGCATGGAAGCGCTTTTGATCCAACGGGAAATTTCCTTTACGTAGTTAGTCAACAAGGCAATTTTATTTACAAGCTCGACATTTCTGATTTGCAGAATATCACTTTCGATATGATCCCGTTGCACACAGGAGGAATTCCTTCTACCAATGGACTCGACAAGCCATACGTAGTGCGATTCTCTCCAGACTTTCAAAAATATTTTGTGCCGTGTCAAGGAACCAACGAAATGAGAATTTTTAATGCAGCCAATGATAGTTTACTCAATGTTGTTGCATCAAGTGGCGTTCCTCAACTGATCGAGTTTTCAGAATCTACTCCGTACGCTTTTGTGACTACAATGATTGATACAACAAATAGCAGCACCCAAAGTGCTGTAGATATCCTCAATTGGCAGACTAATGTTTGGGTGAAAACAGTTTATCCTGGCTTTCAGGAGCGAGGCCTTGCCGTAGATGATCGGAACGGAGTTGTTTATGTCGGAAATCGGAATGTTGATCCTGGTGGGCCGGCGCCGCACCACACGACCTCTTGTGTTGGGAGGAATGGAGACGTTTCCCTCATCGACATTGCAACGCTGGAAGTAATTGAAGACTGGAAGGCAGAAGTAACCGTGGATCCTTACAGCGTTACAATCCGCAAATGATCAAAAAGTTTCATAATTACTGAACAATTCGATCATAACTGATAAGCGTCATCCTGTGATTCCACCGAAAGCAGAAATTTGATGTGTTAATTATACATCTCATGGCCGCTCGTTTACCAACAATCAGAATTACGAAAGAATTTCACTTTGAGATGGCTCATGCACTACCAGATCATGCCGGAGCCTGCAAGAATATTCACGGCCACAGTTACAAATTGGCTGTAACGGTTTCAGGTAAACCCTTGGATAAACCAGGACATCCGTCGAACGGGATGGTTGTAGATTTTGCAGACATCAAAGCAATTGTTCAAGCGCATGTTATTGACAAGTTCGATCATTCACTTGCACTCGGAGCAGCAGATAAATCCCGGTTTCCTGATCTGGTTGAAAGTGAAAAAATAATATATCTGCCCTACTCGCCTACCTGTGAAATGTTGCTCATTCATATTACGCGTGCTTTGTCCAAATTGCTGCCTAATAATATCACACTACAAACAATCCGCCTCTCGGAAACACCAACTTCGTATGCTGAGTGGCATGCTGAGGAAAATCGATAATCTGCAGAACCATGTATATTCAACAACTCTACACGAATTGCCTCGCTCAAGCCGCATATTATCTTGAATCGGAAGGTGAAGCTCTAATAGTAGATCCATTGCGCGATCCCGATCCATACATTGAACTTGCAGCGAAGCGAGGTGCGAAAATAAAATTCATTCTCGAAACACATTTTCATGCCGACTTTGTATCCGGGCACGTTGATCTTGCGAAAGCTACAGGAGCAACAATTGTTTTTGGTCCCAATGCCCAGCCTGATTACACGGCACATGTTGCAAACGATGGTGAAATACTTCCGCTAGGTTCAATTCAGGTAAAAGTCTTGCACACACCTGGTCATACAATCGAGTCAAGTTGCTTTCTCGTGTCCGACGAAGAAAATCATCCGCATGCGTTGTTTTCAGGAGATACACTTTTTGTTGGTGATGTTGGTCGCCCCGATCTGATGAGCGGAAATCTTGACGCAAAAATTCTTGGAGCAACACTTTATGATTCACTACGTAATAAAATCATTCCGTTGGAGGATCACATTGTTGTTTATCCCGGACATGGAGCAGGAAGCGCATGCGGAAAAAATATTGGGAAAGAAACCGTCTCAACAATTGGCGATCAAAAAAAGACGAATTATGCTTTACAAAAAAT
>CAZBYM010000224.1:0-6854 GCA_964495745.1 uncultured Chryseobacterium sp.
ACTATTGGAATGGGTTGGTGGAAACCTCAATAAATCCTGTTCACTTTCAATTCGACAATTGAAGTGATTTTGAATTCTTCATTAATACCAAATTCCATCAACACTTTGGATCTTTGATATCTACTATGGGACGGACGGAAGCAGGTAAAATCATTCCAGAACTCCCAATACATAATTGTTCCGCTGGAATCACGAATTCTAAAACTACTCTTATCAAGTACGCTGTGCGGAACTTGAAAATCCTTCTTTGAAGGTTCATGTTTAATCTCTTCGGGAGTGAGATTGGATAACCGGTAATATTTGGTAACCGTATCCGCTAGATAGGCGCGCGCATCGAATGTGTCTGAACTACAGACTGCGAGGAAGCCTTCCACCAAATTGTAAACGTCCTCACGGGATTTATTACTGACGCGCACAACATTTTCTTCTTCTAAGTAATATCCGCGAATGAAATATGTTCCGGCAATAGCTGACGCGAGAACGATAGCCACTAATAAAATACGCCTAACTGCAGACTTTTTCTTTGTTCTTTTTTGTGGGAACGGGGGTTTAAGGACTTGCGTTTCCTCTGCAGGTTCGGGAGCTAGTTCTGGTTCAGCACTCTTTTCTACCACAGGAGTTTCACTGTTGGAAAAATCCGGAATCTCGTCCTTTAGATAAACTTTGAAAAACCATTCGATAAAATAATTGAAAGAGTCGTTCACCGTATCGATAGTTGAGATCGCAATTTCCCCATGTGGGTTCCAATCACTGGAGTTATCGTGTGCGTTTTTGTTTCTCCAACTTTTGATGTTATGAAGATGATGCAGGATATCCTCATCAACGACATTCTTCTCTTTCAGAGTTTGAATAAGGTCATTGAGCATCACCGGTCGCTGCTCCACAACGCCACTTCTGCTTTTTGTTGCTGGCGTAATATTTTCGTTAATGCAGATAAACTTAAGTACAGATTCAGTGGTTTTGCCAGCTTTGACCAGAAATCCCTCTTTGATAGTTTCAAGATTGGAATTTGCCGATGTACTAGACTTAATTGCTTTATAGGCAGCTTTCAACTGTCCAAGTTTGCCTTGGATAAGTTCTAGTTTATGTTCAATATGTTCCTTCTCAGCCAAAGGATTATACAATTCAGTTATTTCATTTTTTTAATTCGGGCCGACAAAAGATTTCTCAATTCAACCGGCTCGATCACTTTAATATTTTCACCGTGCGATAAAAGCAACGACTGAAGCTCATAATTCAATTTCACTTCAATGGTAATAGTGACACTATCATTTGACCGCCCTACAACTTTTTGCGTTCCGTGCAAAGGTTTAGTTTCAATGTAGGGCCACAATCCCGATCCAATCTCCAATTTGACCTTTTCAACTTTGCCTTGTACCGTAACACCAATTACCTCTTCAAAGTACCAATTAAAATCAATACTGTCGTTACTGATGTATTTCTTTTTTATCTCCTTAATATTTATAATCCGATCCAATGCGAGGTTAGATATAGCGTCAGCTTTTTCGTTGAACCCAAAACAAAACCACCTATTGTTGAACTGCTTTAAATAGTAGGGGTGAAAATTGATTTGCTCCGGTTCGGTTGATCTGAAACTTTTGTACGTGACATTAAGGACTGTTTTAAAGTGAATAGCATTGAACAGTGGTGAAATGTTTCTGACTGCCGTGTAGTCCAGGTTCTGGTCAAAACCGATGATTTTTTCTGTTCCGGACTTCAGATTGAAGCTCGATTCAAACTTCGCGATCATCTCTTCTATCCACTCGAACTGAGGCATTCCTTTGAAACGAGATATCAATAATAGAGCAGAGGATATTTGTCCTTTCTCCGATTCGTTCAGCCCCCGATTGCTGATGGAAAAGTCGGGATTAGCGTATCGGTAGTAGACATCCCGTCCATCATTTGTTTTTTGGAATTCAACATCATATCCGGCTTTGCTTTCCATAAAGCGGATGTCTTCGTACAGCTGACGCTTCTTAATTCCGCTTGCATTCCCGTCGAGCTCCGCCAACGCCTCATTGCACGCTTCCAAAAGGGCATTGATGTTGTAATTCCGTCCAGGGTTCCGAAAGCATCTATCGAGAGCCAGGTATCTGGTCAGCGCATTCTTATTTGTCGCCATTTGATGTGTGCAGGTGTACTGCACTAATCTAGTGAATATTTGCATTGGAAAGTTCAGAAGGAGATTAGATCCTATATCAAATGTGCAGGAATCGGAAAACCATGGCGGAAATGCTGGATATAATGTTGGAATATTCCCTGCTACGGGTAGACGAAAAGGGAATTGATATTATCGTTGCGCGTCAACTGACTCTCGCCGCAAAACTTTCTATTCTGATTGCACTGGAAGAATCGAAGAAGCGGCGCATCCTGTTGCAGTTGGGATACAACCCGGAATTCATTGCCACGCTATGTGTTCAACCTGATTCACCTAACAAATTGTAACAGTACACCCAATGAAAAAAGCGCTCATTATATCATTTGACTTAATCAGGAAAGGGGAAGGGCCAGTGCCCTTGTCCATTGCATCCATCCTGTCATATCTAAAAAACGAACCGGGATATGGATCGGAATTTGAATGCGACCACATGTCCATCAACATGCTTGAGTCCAGGTTCGATGAAAAGGATTACAATTCCTTTTTACCGGACATACAATTGATGCGGTACGATTTCATTGCAATTTCCAGTTTTATCTGGAATGAGCACCTGATCAATCCTTTCATCCGATTTCTGAGAAGCTCCGGATTCGAAAAGAAGATTGTTTTGGGTGGAAGTCAGGTTACTTACGCAAACAGAGATCAATTGAAACTCGAATATCCAGAAGCAGATATTTTTATTTCCGGTTACGCGGAAAAGAGTTTTGCCGAAGTGCTTAAAGCCGAAAATTCTCACCAGACATTCTTCAATGAAATGCCCGACTTCGAGAAAATACATTCTTCAAACCTGAACAAGGAGATGAACATCAATCGCAGTCAGGAAATGATTCGCTGGGAAACAAAACGCGGATGTCCGTTCAAGTGCTCATTCTGTGCGCACCGAAATCTTGAGAATGGAAAAGTGCACTACCTGCATCTCGATAAGGTGTTTGCCGAGCTTGATTTATTTAAACAAAAGGAAGTTAAGAAAGTCAACGTGCTCGATCCCATTTTTAATATGGGTTCAGACTATCCTCTCGTTTTGAAAGAGATTGACCGGCTAAATTTTCGGAACACTACTTTTTCTCTCCAGACAAAAATGGAGTTGCTCTCGAAGAAGGATGGCTATGAATTTCTTGATATGGTCGAAAGAAATAATATGCACCTGGAATTTGGAATACAAACGCTGATACCGGAAGAGTATAAGGTAATTAAGCGGGCAAACAATGTGGATATAATAGCAAAACATCTTCCTGTATTAAGAGACCGAAACATCTCCTACGAAACAAGTCTTATTTATGGTCTGCCGAATCAAACGCCCGATAGCTTTCAGAAGTCGATAGATCTTCTCAGGAATGCCGGGTGCAAAAATATTACCGCTTGGCCGTTGATGTTGTTGAAAGGAACCGAACTTTATGCGGAAAGACAGAAGTGGAATTTAAAGGAAGAAGTGATCGGTGGATTTCAGATACCGATGGTGGTGTCTGGGAATACGTTTGATTATAAGGGGTGGGAGAGGATGCATGAGATCGCGCAGGGGTTGAATGCGAACCAAAGAATTTAATAAGGCGTGATTATTTTTTTGCCACTTTGCTTCGAGTGCTTAACAGCTGATTTAATCGCTTCTCACTGAATATCCACGCATCAGGCATTCGGTCTTTAGTACCTGCCGCGATACCTTTTTTATAGTTTTTCGAAACTAGTATCGTTGTTTCTCCATGCCCATCTCTTGCATTCGCGAGATAATCACCAATTTCCTGAGGGCGCGCGACGTATACAAGCGGCATTTTACCGGCTTCGATATCCTGAAATTGAACAAGAAAAACGAGAGTGTCCGGCGAGTGTTTGTTCACCCAATGTTGTGCAGCATCCTTGTAACTTTTTCCTTTTTTATAACCTTGCGTTAACCCCCAGCCTCCGTCTTGGCTTCCTTTGGAAGAAACTTTCACAATCCGACCTTCTTTCGTTGCAAGTATATCGTACTCCGGAAGGTTGGCTCCATAACGAACCAATACGTCCCAACCTAATTGCGACATTAAACTTGCAGCTAGTGATTCTGCAGCTACTTCTACATGATGCGTATTCATCAATTTCATGGTGGATTGTTTTTGAGATTATGGAGTTACGGTGCAACTTAGATCAAAATTACGTACCTATCCGTTTACAAACGTTTGTAAACGGATAAACACCATTTTCACTTCATTCTCGGCGTTCAAAATCAAACTGCCTTCTCGGAGAATCCAACTCAGGATGATATTCTCTATCTTCCTCTTTCATTCCGCTAACCCATGAAAGCTTCCGAAACCCTCTTCAACACTTTCCTCTCTCAAAACAAAACCCAATTCGTTATCCCTGTTTACCAGCGGAATTACGATTGGTCGACTCCTCAGTGCGAACAACTCCTGCATGATATTTTGGAAGTAGGAACGAAATCCGGAGACACGCACTTCATCGGCAGCATCGTGTACATTCACGATGGTGTTTTCATTTCCTCCGAAGTGAAACCGCTCGTAATTATCGACGGACAACAGCGTCTTACTACGCTCACTTTACTTTATCTCGCGCTGCACAAGTTTGCTTCGAAAGCGGGCAATGCAGAAAAGGCAGATGAAATTCAGGATACGTTTCTGCAGAACAAGTATGTAAAAACGGAAAGCAACAAACTCAAACTTAAACAGGCGGCATCAAATTACGGAGCGTTCAAGCATCTGTACGACGGACAAGAGCCATCGACCTTCAGGGAATATTCCAAAGTCATTGACAATTATCTGTATTTCTACCAACAGATTAATGAAGCGAATTTTACAACCCTTTTGGAAGGTTTAAGTCGGTTGCTGTTTGTGGAAGTATCTCTCGAAAGAGGGAAGGACGATCCGCAGAAAATATTCGAGAGTCTGAATTCTACTGGACTGGAACTTTCACAGTCTGATCTCATCCGGAATTACATCCTCATGGGTCTCGAACCAGAAATGCAGGAGCGTGTGTTTGAGCAGCAATGGAAGCACATAGAGATTGAAGCACGCGATATTGATCTGCAGGAAAGCAGAGTGTCTGATTTTATACGCGATTACCTGACATTGAAAACGAAACGGATTCCGAACAAGGGGAAAGTCTACGAAGAGTTCAAGAAGAAGTACTCCATCAAGTTGGATGACTTTTATAAAACTACACTGCCGGAAATTAAGTTGTTCGCATCTCACTATGGCAAACTGCTGAATCCACAACTGGAACCGGACGTGAACATCAGAAAAGATCTCACGTATATCAAGCGCCTCGAAATTAATGTGGCGTATCCATTCCTTGTACAAGTGTATCACGACTATTCAACGAATGTAATTACGGCAGCCGATTTTGTTCGTGTGCTGAAAGTAGTGCAGACGTTTTCGTGGAGACGATTTGTGCTTTCATTGCCTACAGGCGCACTCAACAAGATCTTCATGACACTGTATTCGGATGTAGATCAAACCAACTACGTTGAATCTATTGAGGTTTCTCTTGCCCGCAGAAAAGGTGTAGCACGTTTTCCAACCGACCAGGAAATTAGTGAGGTGTTTGCCGACAAAGATTTCTACAATATCTATCCAAAGAACCGTACATACCTGTTCGACCGCATGGAAAACCACAGCAACAGCGAACCGGTAGATGTAGAAAATCCAGACATCACCATCGAACATATTTTTCCGCAGAATCCCGACAGTATGTGGGAAACGGAACTCAGTCAGAGCGACTATACGCTCTTTAAGGAAAAGTACCTGCACACCATTGGAAATCTCACGCTTTCGGGAAACAACGGACGCTTAAGCAACAAGCCGTATTCTGAAAAGAAGATTCTGAAGAAGGACAATGTGGAGCTCGGTTACAACTACAGCCGTTTGTGGCTGAACCGGTACTTGCGGGAAACCGATAAATGGTCTGTTGAGAATATGCAACAACGTTCCAAAGTTTTGCTGCAACGATTCTTTGAGATATGGCCTTATCCGCAGGTTGATCTCGATCAGGATTACGATCTGGATGAAGAGTTTACGATTTACGACGCACCCGATCCGAAATACCGTAAGCTCGATTATTTCATTTTCAAGAACGAGAAAGTTGTAGAGGAGGAGGTTTCGAAAATGTATTACCACGTGTTGCGCGCACTCATGAATGAAAACGCGGAGTTGTTTCACAGCGCCGAAATCTCTGAGTTGATTTCTTACAGTTCAAACCCGCAGGACCTGCGAATGCCAATTCTGCTTCAGGCTCCTTACTACGTAGAAGGAAATGTAAACAACTCAGAAAAATTTCGGAAGCTCAAAAGAGTAATGGAACGTTACGGTTGTGCGGATGAATTGCTTATCAATTATGCAAACGACGACTCCACAGAAGTCGTACGCGATCGTGCGTATTGGGAGGCGAAAACATCTCCGGCAACCATGAATTTTGTAGATCAGTTGTTTTCTCTGGTTCTTGAAATTACTTCGGATGCCGTACCGAACTACAACAACAACTATGTGGGAATTGCAATTAACGGGAATGCCCAGAACTATGTGGTGTTTGCAGCAAAGCAGGAGTATATACGTGTTGAGATTGCGTCGTCTGATGTGACGTCAACTATAAACAGACTTCGTTCCGCGGGCATGGATGTGCTTGGTGTTGGAAAACGTTCGAACCGGATAAAGTTCCGGATTGCAGCAAATCAACTGGAGGCGAATCAGGAATTGTTGAGGGTGTTGTTTAA
>CAZBYM010000225.1:0-6833 GCA_964495745.1 uncultured Chryseobacterium sp.
TGCTAGCAAGTGTTTCAGCGCTTTTTACCAACCATTTTTCAGTAATATGCCTTTTATTTTCATTCGCAAACTGTTAAGAATCAAATCCTATTTACATTCATAACTGTTGCTTCACCGCTGATCACAACATCTCCGGTTGATTTGTCTGCAACAATTGTTTCAACATTCGCGCGATGCTTTTCTTTATTTACATCTTTCACGGTCATTCGTACTTCATAAATAGTATCTACAAACATTGGTCGCATAAAAGACATTGATTGCTTGAGATAAATTGTTCCTTCACCAGGAAATAATGTTCCGAACACTTTTGACAAAACACTGCCACCCAGAAATCCGTGTATGATTGGTTTCTTGAACATTGTTCCTGCAGCATACGTCGCATCAAGATGAACCGGATTCTTGTCGCCGGTTACTTCAGCAAATTTCACCACTTCTTCTTGAGTGAAAGAGAAATCATGCGTGTAAATTGTTCCTTGATCAATTGTCATAAAATGAGCTGTTCGTGTTAGTTCGATACCGCGAAATTATAACTTGTAAGTGAAGAACAACTCCTGAGGAATAATATTAAGCGAAATCAAATATCATAATCCCTAGACAGCTCAATTTGCTCAGATTAATGATGAATGCCATTATTTCGTCGACCAATGACATTTTTTACACGGTATTATTGCATCCAACCTCCATTTCACCTACCTTTGCACCCTCAAAACCTAATAAGTACGTTAATTAATTGAATATCAATAGTATATAAACCGAATATCATGGAAAACAAGAATTTCTTCGATTCATGGCTGGAAACACAGAAGCAGCTTATGGACAACTGGACAGAAAGCAATCAGAAACTACAGGAGTCTGTAAAATCAGGAGCCACAACAACTGACGGTTTTGCGATTTACCAGGAATGGCTAAGCAAGCAATCTGAGATCACGAAAAAAGCAACAGAGCAAGCTACCGAAACTGCTAAAACATCTTTTGAAAAAGCTGGTGAGTCGTTTAAGAACAACGCCAATCTTGGTGAAGTATATAGCAACTGGATGAAGTCGCAGCAGGAAACTGCAGCGAAAGCATTTGAAAATTTCAAATCTTTCAATCCTTCACTAGCTAATTTTGGAACGAATCCTGCTGATTACACCAAGCAATTTCAATCTGCTCAACAACAGTGGATGGACAATTCCAAAAACATGTATGAGCAATACACAAAGTCCTTTGGACAATCGTCGAATCCATTTGCTGATTGGACAAAAAACTTCAACAATGACATCACTCGTGATGCGTGGAAAAATATGACGGATGCAAACTCCGGATTCTTCCGTTTCTTCGAAATGTGGAAGCCGGCTTTTGAAGCCGTTCAGAATAACAAGTTCGATACAGAATGGTTCAAGACCTCGTTCAATCCTGCTACGTTTAGCGAAATGATGAACAAGACGCTTGAGCAGATTTCTCCAACGCACATGCGTGAACTTGTTAGCCAATATCAAAACTGGTCAGAAATGGCTACGAATTACAGCAAGAATGCATACAACCAATGGGCAAGTTCACTCCCTGAGAATGTACGCAACTCTACACCTTTCACATTCTGGAGTAATCTTCAAGAGACTTCAAACAACAATCCGTTCACTGCTTATCAAAAATCAGTGATGCCTTTGTTCTCTTTTTTCAATCCTGGAAAAGATGGCGAAGTGAAGGAATTGGTTGTGAATGTTCTTGAGAAAACTTCTACTTACGGACAGAAACTAAACGAAATGCAAAAGCTACTCTACGTTAGCGGAGCAAAGTTGTGGGAATCGTTTGTAACCGAGAACGCTGAAAAAATGCGTAAGGGAACAGATCTTAGTAACACGCAAGAAGTATTCTCGAAATGGGTTGCTTATTGCGAAGAGTCTTTCATCGGAATTTTCCGTGGAGATGAATATTCAAAAATTCAAGCTGAACTTCTGGACTTAAGTCTTGAGATTCGCCAGAACAATGAGAAGATTCAAGAGATTGCTCTTGGAAATACTCCAGTTGTGTTGCGCAGTGAAGCAGATGAACTTTACGAGACTATTTATGAGTTACGTAAACGCATCTACGCTTTGGAAAAACAACTTGGCGATACCGAGTCGAAGGAGCCAAAGCCAACAGCGAAGAAGAAAGCAACTGCTTAAAAAAATTACTCAATGGGATGATTAGTTAATTGGATAATTCCATTGACTAATTGTCACATTGATAAATTAACAGATTGAATTATGTCACATCATAACGTCATCAAAGAATGGTCAGAAACCAGCGCCAAAATGGTAACGGGTTACGACAATCTTTTGAATATTGACAAGGTTGAAGTCGCTACAACTCCAAAGACACTTGTTCATGAAGTTGACAAAGTAGCGCTCTACAGGTATGTGCGTGAAACTCCTGCGAAATTCAACACCCCCATTGTGATTTCGTATGCCTTGGTGAATCGCCATGACATGCTTGACATTCAACCAGACAGAAGCTTTGTCCGCAATCTTCTAGCTCAGGGATTTGATGTCTACATCATCGACTGGGGTTATCCGACAAGAGCAGACAAGTTCGTAACGATGGACGATTACGTGAATTGGTTTCTTGGAGACATCGTTGATTTCGTTCGCAAGAATAATAATGTTGAGAAGGTCAATCTGATGGGAATTTGTCAGGGCGGAACGTTGAGTGTAATTTATTCTTGTCTTCACAACGACAAAATCAAGAATCTTGTTACGTTAGTAACTCCAATTGATTTCTCAACGAACGACGGTTTACTTTTCCGTTGGTCAAAAGAAATAAACTTCGATCGTCTTGTTGATACGTACGGTTCAATTCCAGGAGAATTCATGAACAGCGGTTTCTCTATGCTGAAACCGATGATGCGCATTTCAAAATACATGGGCGTTCTTGATATCATGCAGGACAAAGACAAAGTGATGAACTTTCTTCGCATGGAGAAGTGGATCAATGATAGTCCGAATCAAGCGGGAGAATGTTTCCGCCAGTTCATGAAAGATTTGTACCAAGGAAACAAACTCATCAAAGGAGAATTGGTAATCGGTGGTGAAACAGTGAATTTGAAAAATTTAAATATGCCGTTGATGAATATTTACGCGGCAGAAGATCACCTTGTTCCTCCAGCTGCGACAATTCCTTTGAATGATCACGTTGGAACAAAAGATAACGAATTGTATAAATTCCCCGGCGGACATATTGGTGTTTTCGTTGGTACGCGTTCACAAAAAGAACTCGCTCCAGCTGTTGCCAAGTTCCTCGGCTCAAGAGATAATTAAGAAACTGAGCAGCTTCTTAGCTGATTGGTGTGCTTGTTTGAATGAATCCCCGGTTGGTCCCGGGGATTTTTTTGTTTGTTGTTCGTTGAACATTGAGAGTTGATCATTGAGAGTTGATCATTAAAACAAAAAAATAATGTTCAATGCCAAACATACAATGAACAATGCACAAGGAGAGGGTTCTCCGAAAGTCATAACTTTACAACACGATGCTCTCCTACTCCGATACCAATTCCAACAAACCCACCCTACTCTTCCTTCACGGACTGAGTCTCAACAAAAAATTCTGGGAGAGCACAATTGAACATTTATCGAATGATTATCGCTGCATTGCCCTGGATCTTCCCGGTCATGGAGAATCGCGAAGTTCCGTTACAAATGGTTCGATGTCCGCGTACGCTGCTGCGGTTCGTGAAGTAATTGAAAAACTCAATCTGCAAAATGTCACTATGGTTGGGCATTCAATGGGCGGACAAATTTCCATCATCCTCGCATTGCAAATGCCAAGTGTAATTTCAAAACTCGTTTTAGTTTGTGCCGCAGGAATTGAAACATTCACTCCGGATGAAGCAACAAAACTCAAGACCGCAACACGCGCAATATATTCGAATCCGTTAAGTGAAGATGTATTGCATCGCACATTCGCACATACACGCGAAGAAATCAAACATCTGCTCATGCACGAACATGTTGTGCAACAGAAAGAAAATTTTCAACAGCTTTCTTCACTCATCATTTCATCTGTTGAAGGAATGCTGAATGAACCGGTGTTTCATTTTCTAAACACGATTACGCAACCAACACTGTGCCTGTATGGAGTTCTTGATACAGCAATTCCCAATAGGTGGTTGCATCCACATTCGAATGTTGGACAATTGCTCCAGAATGCCAAACAAGTGATTCCTACTTGCACAACTTCATTGTTTCCGCTATCAGGGCATTATTTGCCAGTCGATCAACCAGCAGAATTGGGCAAAGCAATAGGAAGTTTTGATAAATAAAAAAGACCAATCTTTCGATTGATCTTTCCTGTGCGGACGGGGGGACTCGAACCCACACGCCTCTCGGCACCAGATCCTAAGTCTGGCTTGGCTACCATTACAACACGTCCGCAGATTAGGTGTTTAGTAGCCGTGCAAAGATCGGAAATCGAGCCAACTTACAAAGAGAAATATCAGATTTCATCCACCAATTTCGCTAAAACCTGACCTTTCGGGAACTATATTTGTGATTACAGCCAATGAAATACATCTCGATTATTCTATGTGCAGTTTTTGTACTTGGTTGCGGACCTGAAAAGGAAAACAATCGGCCCGATCTCGTCATTACGAACGCTACACTTCTCAACACTTTATCAGGCAAGACCGAGCTCAACAAAACAATTGTCATCGACAGCGGAATAATTATCGCGATTCATGAAAGTGACTTTGTAGTCGAAGCAGATTCCGTAATCGACGCAGCTGGCAAACTCGTTACTCCAGGATTCATTGACGCAGTTGGCCATCTCGATGACATTTTTGGCGATCGTCCGGATACAATGCAAAATAAACTTTCATCAGTGAATGATGGCGTGAGACAATTCTCTGAAACCTATCTTCCTTATGGAGTAACCACCGTTCGGAATTCCGGAGACGGAACAGGATATTTTGCACTTGCTGACTATCTCACACAAACGTCACTTTCCAATGCACCCGATTTTTATTTTTCCGGAGGAAGTATTGCTGGTTGGTACGAAGGTTCTCCTTACATAAATCATCTGCTGGTCAGCGATTCTTCCGATGCAGAATATTGGGTTTCTGAAATTCACAAAACAGGTTCAGTGAATTCTATTAAGATTTACTGTAACGGCGCAATGAATTACTCCATCTTCAACTCAGCTCTTCGAAAAGCGACGGAATATGAAATGATTGTTACTTCTCAAGTACAGAATGAAATCACAATCGATAGCGCTCTTAGCTTAGGACTTCGAAATTTCGAACATGCTTCAACGTTGTGCTATCAACGCAATCTTTTTCATTTTAACGATGACGTAGCTTTCAATGATACAATTGAAAAATATTGGAATTTTCAAGATGAGGGTTTGCGCGTCTACAGATTTCTGGAAGCCGCCAATTTTGTTGGGGCGGAACACCCGGCGATACTTGCAACCATTTACAATTTGAAACGGCACGATGCAACAATGACAACTTCACTTCATTTCTTCGCGCAATGGTTAGGAAAAACATGGTTCTGTTCAAAACCGAAAGCAATACGATTTGAAACGTCAATGTTCACACCCGTTCAGAAACAAAGATGTGTTGATGGCTACAATATTCTTTCTTCCTACGTGTGGGCAATGTACGATGCAGGAATTCCATTGACCATGGGCACCGACCACAGAGACGGCGGAAAAGCTGTGCTCTCCGAAATGCTCTTGCTCAATGAAATTGGCATTCCTATGGAGAATGTTTTTCAGATTGCAACGATAAACACCGCAATTGCAATTGGCATGCAGGGAAAATATGGAAGCATCGAGCCAGGAAAAAATGCGAATCTTATACTATTTGAGGAAAGCCCATTGATGAACCCGAAAAACATTCTAAATAAAAAAACCATCATTAAGGATGGAGTCTGTCAAACATTCTAAAATCATTTATTTCTTATTTCTCCAGTGCGTACACTGATCATTATATTTGCTTCACTGCTCCTTCTCTCAGCGAGAACCAACAAGATTCCTTTTGTTGATCCTGTAATTTCCGGATCTTTTGAAGTTAGAATCAATGACAGCATTCTCACCAGTATAAATGCGCAGCCAATTCCTGAATTTCTGCTTGATAGTCTTTCGCCAACGGATACGCTTTTCATTCTGTATCGCGCCGACAAGCCATGTCCGGAGTGCAAGGCAGAAGTTTGCGCATGGCAAATGGAAGAATGTATCGATGCCAATGAAATGAAAGGCTTCGGACTGAATCAGCCATTCCAATTTCCAGGAAAAAATCTGATTCCAATGTTGCAGAACCGCGATGAATATGCAGAACTGATTTTTAAGCTGAAAGTCACTCGAGGATGCTGTGTTGATCTTAGTCTGCGGTATCTTTTTTCGCTTAAACTAAAATGATTAATTAGAGTAGAAGATCTGCTGCCATTCGCAGATACTACCTCTCGTTACTCACAACGAATCCAGAACACGGTTTAATCGGATTTGAACTTCGTTTGCTATTTCCAAAAGTGCAAGGCTTTGAACAGCCCCCATGGAAGCAACAGGATCAATAGCAGCCACTTCAATTTCACCGTTAACCAATTCTTTGATTGTAACATTGCAGGGAAGCATAACACTGATGTTAGGCTCAGCTTCCAAGGCTCGATCCGCAAACACAGGATTACACGCCCCCAATATCATGTGGGGAAGAATATCCTTGTCCAGTTTCTTTTTCAATGTTGCCTTCAAATCAATTTCTGTTAGTACACCGAAGCCTTCAACCTGAAGTGCAGCAACCAGCCGTTGCTTTATTTCTTCCAGACTCGATCCCGAAAAACTTCTCGATATATAAAATTTCATACTTGTTTTTGTTTCGATTG
>CAZBYM010000226.1:0-6791 GCA_964495745.1 uncultured Chryseobacterium sp.
TTTTCGCGCATATTCCGTTGTACGAATGAGTTGACAATAGATGCGATCCGGTCTGTTTGTTTCAACAAGGCGGTCAATTCGTTTTTGTACAGTATCCGAATAAAACCAGGCAACCTGCATTGGTAGTTTGGAAAATATTCCGGTCAACATATTCATGATCATTTCTCCCCGACTCATAGAGAAAAAATGAACATCTGTGCAATATTTCTGAAGTTGTTCCTGTGCCTGCGGATGAAGTTTACCTCCGCCATTGACGCATGCGAGTGTAATATCAAACCTCTTTGAAAGTTCACGCAGCTGATAATACGCGCGCAATTTGTCTCCTTTCTCAAGTGGCCACGGAACCCGTGATGTAATGAACAGAAGTTTCTGCTTTTCGCTCATGCGTCAATAATCGTTCTGTAAAAATCACATAAATTTTTGGTTACTCGACTGAGATCATGATTTTCACTGGCAGATTTCATTGCATTTTCACTCATTTGGCTTGCAGCAGTATCGTCCAATAGCAATTTGACAACGTTGTCAGCGAAAGTCTGCTCATCTTCAGTCACAAATAGATCGAATCCATTTTGGAATTGAATTCCTTCAGCTCCAATTCTGGTTGTTACAATGGGTTTGCCAGCTAACATGCCTTCGATCACTTTCACTTTTACTCCGCCGCCACTCAGCAGAGGAGCAATCATCACCCTATGCGAAGCAAGAAAATCTTTCGCACTCTGAACTTCACCATGAACGACAATGTTTGCGCCTTCATACTTCATCGATTTGTCCATGGCTTTACCTGCAAGATGTAACGAAGCTTCTGGCACCTGTTGAACAACAATCGGCCATACTTTCTCAACAAACCAGTCAATTCCAACTACATTCGGTTGCCAGTCCATCGCTCCGATATGAAAAACAGTTTTCGATTTTATGAGTGAAACAGTTTCAGTTGCGGTTTGCTTCATTGCAAATGTTGCAGTATGAAATGGCTTGGAGCAAGCACAAAGAATTTTCAAGCGATTGCAATCTTCATTGGTAATTGGCACGACGGCGTCGACAGATTGTAACGCGGATATTTCATGATTCTCGAGTTTGCCAGCTAAATCATTGAACCATTTTCGCTTCAACAAACTCTTTTCTTCCGCAGCATTTTTTCTCCATATAGCACTTTCTGTGTTATGCGCGCGAAGAACAATTTTTGCTTTCGACATTCTGCGGATCGTGCGGATATATGGAGTTACATAGAGACTTTCCAATTGAACAATATCAAATTCATTTCTGGAAAGGATTTCAATCAAGCGCGCTTCAAAACCGAGACTGTAAAACCGTTCAACATTATGTGAATCTGATTTGAATAGAGAGAGGAACGCGGGCAATCGCTTCACCCGCGTATCTACATAAACAGCATCTGCAGAAGTTTGTTTAATAAATTGTTGATCTGCTTTTTCCGGATGCCAGGGATGTTTATCAGTTGCAATGGAGAGGAGATGAATCTTGCATCCTGCGTCCAACAAGCCTTCAGTCATCCGCAGCATAGCCAGACAACCGCCATCAACCGCAGGAACGGGAGGTTTGTTGCAGATTTGTAATATTCGTAGTGGCTGCACGAATCAGCGTGGTTTTTTCTTGAATATTTTTTTGAAGAAAGAGAGGTAACTGTCAATGTCGAATAAATCTGCGTCGGCTGTTGCTTTTCGGGTGAGTAAAATTGCGAGTGGTGCAAAGACTGCGCATCCCATCCACATACCGATGTATGGTGGAATGGTTGCTTTCATGCTGAGTTTTTCGAAAGTGATCGACACAGCCCAGAACAGGATGAAAAAGATTATGGAGAAAACAACAGGCATTCCAAGTCCACCTTTACGAATGATCGCTCCAAGTGGCGCGCCAATGAAAAACATGATGAGACAGGCAAAGGAAAGTGAATACTTCCTCCAGAACTCGATTTCAAAACGTATAATCGAACGTTCTTCAGCTTCAAGTTCATTTACTTTTGATTCAGAAGTAGCTTTGCAATTTCGCGCAGAGTTGAGAGCTGTTTCGTAGATTTTCTTTTTCTCATCTTTATTAAAGGTCGAAAGCAGTTCACCTTGTTCGGGAATCAATTTCAAGCTGTCACTATTCTTCCAATAGATTTTTGTTCGGGTAAAATAAGCGTTTTTTAATGCTGGATAAAAATTGGCCACGTCGGAAACTATTTCCTGCTTCATCGTATCAATGTAAGCGAGGAGTTGTTCACCGTTGAGCATTTGGTGATTGTCTTTGAACAAATCTTCCTGCGTGCGTTGCATTTTGAAACCCGAAAGATCGAGGCGCAGCAATTGATCCTGAAAAGCTAATCGGATGAACGGTTTTTTCGTTGCGGCATCTTGCTGACTCCAATCTTCCTTGTAAGAAATTCCGTTGTGAAGTTCGATAACTAGATAGCGCTTATCTGCAGTCATGAACATTTTTCCGGTTTCAGAAACGGTGAGCGTGGTATTGCCCATGTTGTCGGTGTGATCATAAATCATCACATCTTCCAGATTCAAATGATCTTCGGATATTTTTCGGATGCGAATGCTGTAGCCATCAATTTCATTGTAAAAAATACCTTCTTTGATGTTAAGTGCTGGTTTCTGCTGTCGAATATCAAATAGCGTAGAGAACATCTTCAAATTCGTATAGGGAAGTACGTAATTCGAGAAAATGAACGCTCCGCCCATCGTCATTAGAGCGAGGAAAATTAAGGGCCGCATAATGCGCATAAGCGACAGCCCTGAAGATTTGAGCGAGGCGAGTTCATAATGCTCCGCTAGATTACCGAATGTCATCAGCGACGAAAGGAGGACCGCCATTGGAATGGCGAGCGGCACCACCGACAGGGAAGCGTAAAAGAACAACTCTGCAACAACGCTCCAGTCTAATCCTTTGCCGACTAATTCGTCGACCCATTTCCAAAGGAATTGCATGAAAAGCACAAACACGGAAATGACGAACGTCATCGCAAATGGCGGTATGTACGACCTGAATATGAATCGTGTTAAAGTGCTCAAGCTTGGTAAAGATAAGTGGCTTCCGGTAATTGCAACATTCCCGATCATCATAAGCTTTGCCAACATAGCTGACGTTGTGATTTTTTGACAAAAACAAAACCGTCCCACCAAATGAATGGAGGGACGGTTAATTCAGCTATTTTCTATTGTTACTCCTGCTTAACAACGCGTTGATTGAATACGGCGCCGTCGGTTGTAACACGCAGAATGTATATTCCATTTGCAAACTCTGTCATGTCGATTTCTTCAACGAAATCACCTTGAATATTGCTGTGTTTGTTGGTTTTCACAACTTGCCCTTCAACAGTGACAATTTCAATCGTCATTTCGTTGCAGGAAACATTTGCAGCAGTAAATGTGAACAAACCGGAGTTCGGATTCGGGTAAACATTCATTCCTGAACCAACAACAGCTTCGTTAACTCCTACGCACGCATTAACTGCGATTGTAACTGTATCAGCACCGGAACAACCGTTCACATCAGTGTAGTTGTAAATTACCTGGTATGATCCAGCGCCGATAGACGGATTAAACTGATTCCCGGTAACAGAAGCTCCGGAGAAAGTACCACCGGATGGTGAACCTGTCAATGTAACATCGGCATCATCAGCGCAAGGCGTCATTGAAGAAGCTGACGCAGTTACAACCGGATTTGAATTGATGCTTACAACAGAAGAATCCATTCCAACACAACCATTCACTGAATCAGTTACAGTAAGCATATATGTTCCGCTCACAGTAATGTTCTCTGTTTGAGTTGTTGCAGAAGTGCTCCACATATAATCGTATGGACCAGCCGGACCAGTTAATGTTACGCCTGCTCCGCAAGTTGATGTATCATTCAACGTTACTGCAGGGCTTGCAAGAACATTCAGTACGATAGTATCAGAAGCCATACAACCGGAAATCGAATCTGTAACGTCAACGTAGTATGTTCCGCTGGTGTTAGCCATGAGGGTCATGTTAGTTGAAGCATCGCTCCACAAGTACATGTACGAACCTGCAGGTCCGGAAAGCGTGATAGGGCCATTACCGCTGCAGAATGTAGAGTCAGATCCAAGTGCGGCCACTGGTGACGCGTTATAAACCACCATGATCGTGTCTCCAGCAAAACATGTAGTCGCTGTGTCTGTAACTGTAACGTAGTATGTTCCCGTTGAACCAACAGTAATACTCTGTGTTGTATCAGAAGTGCTCCACATGTATTCGAAGTTACCGGCAGGACCGTTTAACATAATAGAACCTGCAGCACTGCAAATCGCTGTATCAGCACCAAGCGCAACAGCAGGATTTGGATTGACAGTTAACATAACTGTATCCATTGCTGAACATCCGTTGATTGAATCGGTTACACTCAAATCGTAAGAACCAGCTGTGCCTGTCAGAATTGACATTGTAGAATCAGTTGTGCTCCACAAATAAGCGTATTGACCTACCGGACCGGAGAAAGAAACCTGAGTTCCAGCGCAAACAACCACATCAGATCCAAGTGAGAATGAAGGTGCAGCGTTGACACCAATCAGTACAGAGTCACTAGCCGAACATCCACTGGTTGTATCGGTAACGAGGACATAATACGTACCGAGTATATTCGCAGTATAGGTTTGTGACGTACTCAAATCCTGCCACAGATAATTGTAGTTTCCAGCACTTCCATCCAACACGATAGATTGATTCGAACAGATGATTGAATCAGGTCCAAGATTTGGAGCTGGTGTTGGAAGCACGAATATGAAAATTGAATCTGTAGATGTACAACCCGAAAGCGTATCCGTTACTGTTATGTAATACAGTGTAGAAACAGTAGGATTCGCGAAAGTTGAATCTTCGGTTGGAGTTGCCAAAGTTGTAACTGGTGTCCAGCTGTAATCATATGCATTCGTACTAACGAAAGCAATATTCGGACGTTGAGCGATAAATGCAGTTACTGCAGGATTGGTACAAACTCCTGGTTCGCTGTCAGCTCTGTAATATACTGTAGAGTTGAATGGAGTTACAATCTGACGGAAAATACAATTGTCTGTAAACGTCAAGTTGTTGAAGCAGGTTTGTACAATGATATTGGAAACTCCATCCCAGAAGAATCCAGTTGTGAATGTATGTGTATTCACACCTACTGTTGGAGTGTAAAGTGCGTTCGTATACACCGTAGTGAATGATCCGGTTTGGAACGTAGTAATTCCGGTCGCTGCAGTGGGCATCATTTCAATTGTAAAGTTCTGCAACGGTGTACCCGCACCAATGTTGGTGATCTGAAACTGCATTCCATTGAGGTAACCAGCTCCTAATCCCGCAGAGGTAAGCTCGGATGCAAGAATCAGCATTTGATGACGCGCGCCACCATACCAGTTACCATAAGGTGCCGGATAAGTTGTGGTTGTATTAAGAACGTTGCCGTTACTAATTTGCGCCAAAGATGGAGGCAGAACTACTTGTAATTCGGTCGTTGCTCCAGCACATATTGAATCGTTACTGGTCGTCAGACTGAATACAGGTCGCGGCGAATTCGAAAGATTAATCGTATCAATAAATGTACATCCTGAAGAAACATCAGTTGCAGTTACCACATAACTGAATGTGCCTGTAGAAGTCGGAACAAACATTACGCTATCTCCTGAGGCGCTGCTCAAATAAGTAGCAGGCGACCATCCATAAGAATAACCGGAGTTAGAACTTGCAGCAACAATTAATGTGGAGTCTCCACCACAAAGTGATGTAACACCAGCTGTAACTGTTACCAATGGAGGAGCTGACATAAGTGCTACGATTGGAGTTCTTGCTCCTTCGCAACCACTTGAATAATGTATGCGGCCGTTGAATACACGAGGTTGGTTAACCATTCCAGCGAAAGCTGTTCCACCATGACCTTGGTAAACTTGTAGATCAGTATTTGCGTTAAAAAGAGCACCTAAAACAGTTCCGTTAGTATACGCCACTCCACCATTATTGAAAATCATGAAGGAATACTTTTGTCCTGCAGGAATTGTCACGTTGAACGTAATAGGAATTGGAGTAACCAGACCAATTCCCATTTGAGGAACGTTCGTCGCAGTTCCAAGTTGAGTCCAACCTACGTTACTCAAATGAGAACCTGGAGTCAACAAGTAATCATTCGGACGATACCAAACTTCCCAGTTTCCTGGAGCGGTAGTGTTTGTGTGACCATCAAAGGATGTGATTGTGATTGTATTGATCGCTTGAATGGAGAACACATTACCACTGCTTCCGTTTCCAGCAGCATAAGTAGTAGTGTGTAATCCTGTACCAGTACCTGAACCGGCAGAAACATAATACGTAGTTGTAGCAGTAATCGAAGGAGAATAAGTTGGACCTGTATTTACAGCTGTTCCTCCGGTTGGTTGTGTGTACCAGTTTACAGTTAATGGACTGGTTGCAGTTAAGTTCACAACTCCAGGTCCGCAAACTGTATCAGTAGTTGTTACAGGAAGTGCAATAAATGGAACTCCAACAGTATCAGAAGTAGATGCGTAAGTTCCGCAAACCATCGCTCTGAAGAACAATGTATCAGACATTGCACCTGTGTTCAGTGGATTTGTTGTCGCACCTGGGATGTTAGTCCACACCAGATTGTCAGGAGAAGATTGCCATTGAATTGTTCCACCGTTAGTAGCACCGGAAAGTGTCACTGTAGTTGAGTCTCCGAAACAGATATTTGGACGGGCAGATAGTACAGTACCAGCACCAATCAAAATGGAAACAGGTGTCATTGCATCGTTAGAAGTTACAACGTCACTTGGTGTAGATGCGCTCGCC
>CAZBYM010000227.1:0-6786 GCA_964495745.1 uncultured Chryseobacterium sp.
TGAAAAAATTTATCGATTAAATTAGATTTGGAATTAACCATAGAAATCTCCGTGGCGGATCTTTGCGAAATATTTAGCTGAACCGTATAGCCCTCACCGGCGTAATTTTTGTCACCAGCAATGCAGGGAGAAGCAACGTAATCAGACAAAGCACTACCGTGAACAAATTTACCAACAAAACATCTATCCATACAATTTCAATTGGAACTTGCGAAACGTAATACGATGATTCATCCAGCTTGAGAAGTCCGGTATATTTCTGCAAGTAGCAAAACGATAAACCTAGAATATTTCCTGCAAGAACTCCAATTGCAATTAATCGTGAAGCATTGCGCAGGAATATTCGCATGATAGTCTGGCTAGTTGCGCCCATTGCTTTCAATGTGCCAATCATGTTCGTGCGATCGATGATCATGATGAGCAACGCAGAAACCATATTGATCATACTTACAAACATCATTAACACGATGATGACAAGTGCATTTGTATCTAGAACATCGAGCCACGAAAAAATGGATGGAGTGACTTCACGAATATTTTGTGCGTTCAGTTGGTAATCAATTGTATTATTGACCTCCAGAGTGAGAGGAATGAGTTGCTCGTAATCATCAACCAAAACTTCATACCCTGCAATGGTGGCAGAATCCCAATCGTTGAGTTTTTGAACCTGGCGAATGTCGCAGATCACAAACCGGTCGTCAAATCCATCGGACAGACCTGTGTTGTAAATTCCTTCAACGCGAAATGAACGGGGACGGGTTCTGTTTCCGCTGAGAAAAAACATTTTGAATTTTTTTCCAACTTCCAGTTGCATTTTGTCGGCCATGTATTCGGAAATCATGACACGATCAGAAGTTGTATCCACGAAAGAGATAACATTTCCACGCACGAGATTTTTTCTGAAAAATTCCCAATCGAAATCTCTGTCTACGCCTTTTAATACAACGCCGAGCAATTGTTCTTTGCTCTTGATGATTCCGGCTTTTGTAGCGTACACTTGCACATGTCTGATTCCCGGAATCTTTTTTACTTCTTCCACAGAAGGTTGATTACGATTCATGGAATCACTTTCGTAGGATTCATTCGTGTCGTACGGACCAATCTGAATGTGCGAACCAAAACCGGTTACTTTCTTTCGAATCTCATCCTGAAAGCCGGTAACAACTGCAAGAGTCAGAATCATCACCATCATTCCAACTGCAATTCCGATCACCGCAACACGAACAATGGGGCGCGACATTCTTCCGCTCTCATCTTTTTGAGTGAGCATGCGGGATGAAATCATTTTCTCGAATAGCGCGCGTGACATGTGAGCAAAGATACAGTGTTCCGGGTTTCGGGTAAGGATTGTTCCGAGTTCGGTTGTGGTTGCATTTACCTTTGTACTGGAAATTCGAGTATATTAGTCATACGTGAAACGATACGCACTATTTATTTTGTTGTTCCTCATTCCGGCTTTGGGAAAAGCATGGCGTACTGATACTGTTTTTGGGAACCCGGTTTTAAGACAACACGTGGTACTCAAGGCGGGATTTTTGGTGCGCGGAGGAGTTGGAGGGCAGGGAGCAATTCTGTTTGCGCCAAAGAGTTGGCTGCATGTTCAGACAGGATTAGGATTAACGTCGACCCTAGTTGCGGGCCCGGTAATTCCCAAGCGCGACCATGCATTGCTTATTGGCGAGGTAAGGTTACATGCGCCGAATTCTTATTCATTTCGGGGAAAGTTCGTGGGAGTTTATTTCTCCCACTGCTTCGGTCAGCGGAAGTACAAGGAAGACGATAACGACCCGTATTTTGGTACAACGCATAAGGCGTTTTACTATTCACTTAGTGAAGTAATTGGAATAGTAATTGGTGGTTCAAAAGTTGGCAGACGGCACGATGATTTTTACGTTGAAGGATTCTTTGCTGCTGGATGGGCCATGAAAGTTGTTGTAACAAGATCAGATTCTCCATATTTTATTGACCAGCAAACTCCCATTGCAAGGAAGGAGAAGTTTGAATTGAAATTTGGAATAATGATTGGGGGAATTGTGTTTTAGCGAGAATACCAATTCGCGGCATCAATTTTGAGAATTATCCCAATTAGAAACTCATTTTTCCCTACTTTCACATCTCACAATGAGAACCCTGATTTTATTTCTCTTCATAACTGCTGGAATCGAAAGTTCCGCGCAGGTTATTATCCGTTCGCGCACAGCGACTGAGAAAACCGACGACGATATTACAACCGGTGCAGAGCAAACGGAATTGTGGATGCCGATTTTGAATGGGAAGAATGTGGCCGTGGTAGCCAATCACACAACTATGATCAATACTACACATCTTGTTGATTCGATGCTCGCTCGAGGAATCAAGGTGATAAAAATATTTTCTCCGGAACATGGCTTTCGTGGGCTTGCAGATGATGGGGAGGAAGTAGCAAGCGGTATCGATGAAAAAACCAAACTTCCAGTTGTTTCTCTCTATGGCGATCATCGAAAGCCAACGGAAAAAGATTTGAAAGGAATTGATATTGTGGTTTATGATATTCAGGATGTAGGTACGCGTTTCTACACGTTCATATCAACAATGACGTATTGCATGGAAGCCTGTGCTGAACAGAAAAAAGCATTTCTCATTCTTGATCGTCCAAATCCAAACGGATATTTTGTGGATGGTCCTGTGATGGAAAAAGAGCACATGTCGTGGGTTGGATTGCATCCTGTTCCAATCGTTTACGGAATGACCATCGCCGAGTACGCGAAAATGGTAAACGAAGAAAAGTGGTTGACAGCGGGTGTGCATTGTGATTTAAAATGGATTGCCTGTAAAGATTATTCACACAACGATTTGTATCAATTACCGGTTCGTACTTCTCCGAATTTGCCGAACATGGCTTCCGTTTATTTGTATCCGTCGCTGTGTTTGTTCGAAGGAACCATTATGAGCATTGGTCGCGGAACAGATTTTCCATATCAGGTGGTTGGTCATCCGAAATTGAAAAATGCGGCGTTCACTTTTACTCCTTCTCCACATCCAGGTGCGAAAACTCCTTTGTACAATGGAGTGGTTTGTTTCGGACACGATCTTCATGATTTCGCCAATCTTTATATCCGCGATTACAAAGGCATTTATCTTTTCTGGATAATCGGGTGTTACAAAGACATGCCGGATAAAGAGAATTTCTTCAACGCGTATTTTGAACAACTTGCTGGAACATCCACTTTGAAGCAACAGATTATTGCAGGAAAACCGGAAGAACAGATTCGTGCGAGCTGGGTGCCGGAGGTGTTGAAGTTTAAGTTGATCAGAAAAAAGTACCTGCTGTACGAAGATTTCGAGTAACGTCATCGCGAGGCACGTTTTTTTTCTTTGCCACAGATTGCGCTGATTACGCAGATTCATTTGATAATAACCAAAAAATTCCCTGCAATTATTCAGTGAAATTGTAGACTGGCTAACGCAATCGTTAGATCTGCGTAATCTGCGCAATCTGTGGCTAAAAAAGGAAAAGGAGCGAAGCGACTTTTGTTTCACAAGGCAGCTTGCGGAGAGATTAAACTTTTGTCTGCGCAATCCGTCTTAATCTCGTTAAAAGATCAATATCTTAGCTCAGCATTCACCATTCTCATGAAGAAACTTCTACTCGTAGCACTTGCCGGCATTGCTGTTCCGCTCTTCTCGCAAACTGGTCCATATTGGGCTGAAGATGTAGCACCAATTCTATACACGAATTGTACAAAGTGTCACAATCCAACAGGAATTGCGCCTTTTTCGTTGATTACGTATGGTGATGCTGTCAATGAAGCAGCAAATATTCAAGTAGCCGTAACTGGCAGAACGATGCCACCATGGCCACCAGATACTGCGTATACCAGATTCATGCATGAACGCGTTCTCTCTCCCGGTGAAATTCAAACCATTTCAGATTGGGTGAATAACGGAACGCAGCAGGGAAATCTTGCGAATGCACCAACTCCTCCAGTTTACACTGGTGCAGCAGAAATTCCCAATCCAGATTTGGTTACACAAATGCCGAACTATACTGTGAATGCAGCTACTGATCTGTACCGTTGTTTTGTAATGCCAAGCGGAATTACTCAGGATGAGTACATCACCAAAATTGAAGTCTTGCCTGGGAACAGAAGTATCGTTCACCACGTTCTGGTGTATCAGGATGTTTCAACTACTTGTGTGACGCTTGACAACAATGATCCGGGCCCGGGTTACACTTGGTTTGGCGATGTTGGATCAAGCACTGCAACTCCTATTTCCGGTTGGGTTCCGGGTCAAGGAATGTATCCGTTTCCTGCTAATATGGGCGTGAAACTTTTGGCGAATTCGTATATCGTCATTCAAGTTCATTATCCCGGCGGAACTTTCGGGCAAATTGATTCCACTGAAGTACGATTCACTTTTTCTTCCGGTGTTGTGCGTGAAGTGTCAATGATTGCAGGAATTAATCATACTTCCTCATTGCTTAACGGACCATTATTCATTCCTGCTGACAGTGTGAAAACATTTTATGCGCAGGAATATGTTTCGTTGAATTCAACAGTGATCAGTGTTGCACCACATATGCATTTGATCGGACAAAATATTTCTTCTTATGCTATAGATCCGACAGGAGATACGATTCCGTTGATCAATATCCCCGATTGGAATTTTCATTGGCAAGGATCGTACATGTTTCGTCAGCCTGTTCATATTCCTTTCGGAAGTTATGTGTATGCACAAGCCACATATGACAATACATCCAACAATCCGGATAATCCAAATGATCCGCCGTTAGACGTTTCACTCGGTGAAGCAACGGATGATGAGATGATGATCATTTACTTTGCATACTTGTCGTATCTGCCGGGAGATGAAAATATCATTATCGATTCATCGCTTCTCGCAAGTCAACTGGAAATTTTTCCTTCGATTGTGAAGACACCACAGTTGTATGATCCATTTCCCGTTCCGGCTGCAGGTCAGGATATGAATGTGAATTATTTTCTTCCTGTTGCAGGGGCAACAACAATTGAATTGATTGATGCAAATGGAAAAGTAGTTCGTGTAGTAGAGAATTCGCGTGATGGTGCCGGCCATAATTCAGCGAAGATTTCTACGCAGGGCATTGCGAGCGGAACTTACATAATCCGTCTGACAAGTGCAGGAGTAACCCGTTCGAAAACCGTTGTGTTGTAAATTCAGCGACGCGTCATTGTCAACCACATGATGAACAGTTCGCGCAAGATGAAATGAAAAAAGTACTGCTCATAGTAATGCTTGCATTTTCAGTTGTGCTCAGCGCGCAGACAGGTCCGTATTGGGCAGAAGATGTAGCACCAATCCTTTATGAGAATTGTACCAAATGCCATAACACAAATGGTATTGCTCCTTTTTCTCTGATCACATACAGCGACGCGGCGAACGAAGCCACGGATATCAAAACATCGGTGACGAATCGAACGATGCCGCCATGGCCACCTGATACAGCGTACACGCGATTCATGCATGAACGCGTACTATCTCAAACAGAAATTCAAACCATTTCAGATTGGGTCGACAATGGAATTCAGCAGGTGAATCTGGCGAATGCTCCTGTACCACCGGTATATTTTCCTGGAGCGCAAATGAGTTCTCCGGATCTGGTTTCTCCAATTCCAGTCTTCACAATTAACGCTCCGACCGATTTGTATCGATGTTTTGTTATTCCTTCAGGACTCACACAGGATTCGTACATCACGAAAATTGAGGTTGTCCCTGGAAATCGTCAGGTTGTACATCATGTTTTGATTTGTCAGGACACGATGAGTACAACGCTTTCACTCGACAGCGCAGATCCGGGACCGGGTTACACATGGAATGCCGGAGGAGTCGGCTCCTCAACTGCAATGCCAATTTTCGGTTGGGTTCCGGGAAGTAACATGTACGAAATGCCACCGAATTTCGGAATGAAGCTTCACGCGAATGCCAACATTCTGGTACAGATTCATTATGCCGCAGGGACATTTGGACAAATGGATTCCACGCGGGTATTATTTACATTGGCAAGTGGAGTTACTCGTGAAGTGGTGATGGATCCATTTCTGAATCATGGTAATTCTCTTCTGAACGGACCGCTTATTATTCCCGCGTACAGCATGAGAACGTTTTACGGACAAGTCCTTGCACCTGCCAATATGAGCGTAATGGGAATTGGTGCTCACATGCATCTTATTGGCCGGCAGGTAAAATGTTACGCCGTGGATATGACTGGGGATACGATTCCGCTTTTGCATATTCCCAACTGGTCGTTTCATTGGCAAGGGTCGTATTACTTTCCGCAATTGGTTCACGTTCCTCTCGGAAGTATGGTCAATGTGATTGCCATGTATGATAACACGGTGAATAATCCTTTCAATCCAAACAGTCCACCGGAAGAAGTTGTTGCCGGAGAATCTACCACTGATGAAATGCTCGTGCTCACATTCAATTATACGGACTACCAGAACGGAGATGAGTTTATGATCCTCGATTCTTCAATGGTTGGAATTGAGCAGGGAGATTTGTCTTCCATGGTTACAACTCCACAATTGTATTCTCCATTCCCGGTTCCATCGGCAGGAGGCGATATTACGGTCAACTATTTTCTTCCTGATGCAGGGCCGACAACGTTGGAGCTTATTGACGCGAATGGAAAAGTCGTTTGGGTAATTGATCAGACGAATGTTGGTGCTGGTCACAACACTGCAGTTATTACTACTGTTGATCTGACAAGCGGAGCTTACGTATTGCGATTGACGAGCGGTGGGATTTCAAAATCAAAAACTATCG
>CAZBYM010000228.1:0-6760 GCA_964495745.1 uncultured Chryseobacterium sp.
CTGGAATAAAGTTCCAAGTCTGCTTCGCGAACAGCGCGATTTCTCTGTTGAAGAAAATTTGGGAATGTTGAATTACCTCGGACAGATGCGCAAGCTTCCGCAAACTCTCGGCGCTATGTTTCCCGGAGAAGAAGCAAAATTCAAATTTCACATGCTCGAACATCACATGTGTCATGCTGCAAGCGCGTTTTATCCTTCCGAATTTGATGAAGCAGCAATTTTCACAATCGATGGTGCCGGCGAATGGACGACATCATTGCAAGCTCAAGGAAAAGGAAATAAAATAACAAAACTTTCTTCCGTCGATACTCCGTATTCCCTTGGTGCTTTTTATCAAGCAATTTCACGTCATCTTGGATTCAAACTAATAGAAGGACCTGGAAAATTAATGGGACTTGCTTCCTACGGAAAGCGTAATACGAACGCGTACAAAAAAATGAAGGAGTTGGTGAAGTTGACTGATGCCGGTGGATTCGCGCTTGATATGAGTTACTTCTCTTACCACTACACGCGCAAAAGCGGAGTGAGTAAGAAATTCACAGATGCATTTGGGCCTTCAAAATCTGCAGGAAAAGATTGGACAGAACATGAATTGGATGTTGCTGCGGCGGCTCAACAAATTGTTGAAGATGTTATTCTTCACATGACAAGAAGTTTGCGCAAGCGAACAGGTCTTGAAAATCTTTGCATCGCTGGTGGAGTTGGATTGAATTCTGTTGCGAATGGATTGATTGCGAAAGAAGGAATATTCAAAAATATTTTCATTCAACCAGCCGCAGGCGATTCCGGTACTTCTATGGGAAGTGCATTGTTGTACAACCACAATGTACTGAATCGTAAACGCGAATTCAGAATGGAGACTGCGTTCCTCGGTCCGGGATTCGACAACACAGCATATGAAACGGCATTGAATAAATTCGGATTGCCATGGGTTAAAACAACAACGAACTACGCTTCTTTCGCTGCGAAAAAACTAGCGGAAGGAAAAATTCTTGGCTGGTTTCAAGGCCGAATGGAATTTGGTCCGCGCGCTTTGGGCAATCGCAGTATCCTTGGAAGTCCGGTTGTGCAAGACATGAAAGAAGTACTGAACGCGAGAGTGAAATTTCGTGAAGGCTTTCGTCCATTCGCAGCAATTGTTCTCGAAGAAGATTGTGGAAAATATTTTGATTGCGATTTTCCAAATCCATACATGCTACTCGTGTATGACGTGAAGCCTGAATATTTAGGAAAACTTCCAGCGATCACACACGTTGACAACAGTGTTCGCATTCAAACTGTGAATAAATCTGAGAATCCACAAATGCGAGAACTGCTGGAAGCATTCAAGAAAGAAACCGGCTATTCCGTTCTTGTCAATACCTCATTCAACATCCGGGGCGAACCTATTGTGTGTACTCCTGAAGAGGCCGTGCATAGTTTTGAACGTGCGGATATGGACTATCTCGTTATGGGAGATTATGTGGTTGCCAAGAAAGGCGATGAAAGTAGCCTTAAAGGCATTTAGTTTTAGAGTTCGCGTGAGTTACGTAGCAATTTCATATTTTCACATTCATAGAATGCAAAGTCAAACACCTGAATGAATCTCAGCATAGTCATACCACTTTACAACGAAGAGCAACTCGTCATATCTGTTCTGGAGGAACTACGTGTTGTGAAATATCCGGATTTCATTGAGCGTGTCGAAATAATTGTTGTTGATGATTGCTCTACTGACAAATCGCATGAAGTGGTTAATGCATATATTTCCAACAGAGAGAACATTAAATTGTTCAAACATGAAATAAATCAGGGCAAAGGTGCGGCAGTCAAGACGGGGGTTCATCATGCAACTTGTGAAAACATTTTGATTCAGGATGCTGATCTTGAATTGCGACCTATGGATATTCCAGCGATGTTAAATGCCATGCATGAATTGAAAGTTCCTTTCGTGAATGGATCACGTTATCTACCTGGAGTAGTGCGTACACAAGCCGCCTACAAACGATATTTCGCGAACAAGATGTTTACCCGACTTACCTCAATTCTCATCAATGTTTATTTGACGGATATGGCTTGTGGGTACAAATTATTCTCAAAGGAACTTTACCAGAAACTTGATTTGAAAGAAAATCGTTTTGGCATCGAAGCTGAACTGATTATCAAATGTGGTCGTCTGAGAAAAAACTGGATCGCTGAAGTTCCAGTACATTATTCTCCACGAAATCTCGGACAGGGAAAAAAATTCACCACGTTTGATGGTCTCCGTGTTTTAGGAACAATCATTAAATATGGCTTGTTCCGTGTAGGAAGAGTCAAAGAATAACCGATTGTGAAATTCAATCACGTTTATCTTGTTCCCGGTCTAGGCGCAGACTATCGTGTCTTCGAAGCCATCCATCTTGGTGATTTTCCAACTACAATTCTCAAGTGGGAACAACCGTTCGCGAATGAAACTATCAGCGATTACGCCAAACGTCTTTCATCACAAGTGAAACACCAACAACCCTTGTTTATTGGACTTTCATTTGGCGGTTTGATTTCTGCAGAATTGGCTAATATTTTTTCGGGGTCACAATACATTCTCATTTCTTCCATTGCCTCGCGTAAAGAAATACCATGGTGGGCGCGATTAGGGGCAACATTGCGAATGAACAAATGGTTCTCCGGAACTTTCATGAAAAAATCAAATCCATTGATACGTTGGATTTTTTCCATAGCACCAGGTCATCAACGTAAACTATTTGATGCAATCCTGAATGACTCCGATCCGGTATTTCTCGAATGGGCGCTGAATGAGTTGCTCAACTGGAAAGGTGATGCATCGAAACGCATTCATCATATCCACGGAAAAAAAGATCGTTTATTGCCTTGCCGATTTACGTCCGCAGATATTGTACTAGAAGATGGTGCTCATTTTATGATTGTCAGTCACGGTAAAGACATTTCATCATTTCTCAGGAAAATTCTTGGTGATTTGCGCGCTGGGCATAACACTTAATCTATCGTAACCGATAGTCGTAATTCCATATATTTGCACTGCTAAATTCAAAAATGTCTAACTCAAAATAAATGAAAACAAAAAACATTGTCCTGATAACATCTGCGCTATTCGTCGCAACCGGATTACTTTCTTTCAAAGTGATCACACATGCATGGAATGTAAATTCGAAAGATGCCGTAATAACATTCAACATGCCTAACGGAAAACATGGCGGAACTGTATCTGGACTTTCCGGAACATTCCAATTTGATCCGATGTCTCCATCGAAGTCTTCGATAAAAGCGATAGTTGAGGTTAATCAACTAAAAGCGGATAACGTAGATCTTACAGCGCACCTCATGTCGGCAGATTTCTTCGACGCAGCTAAACATCCAACAATCAGTTTCACTTCCGATTCGGTTGGGAAAAACGACACCGCTTTTCTTGCCTATGGTAAACTTGCGATGCGCGACTCTGTTCACAGCATAGTTGTTCCATTCAAATTTAATCAAGGCGGAAGAAGAGCAATGTTTTCCGGAACAATTGATATTTTCGCTGGAGATTATGGCATTGGGAAGAAAAGTGAAAAAGGAAATGATCGTGTGGTAATAAAAATAGATGTTCCTGTCAGCGAGGAATAATTTTTGCGTTTGTCAGTACAAACCTGTCTAGGTCACCGATTAATTTGAATTAACATCTAAGTCAAAATAAAAGAGGGTTTCATTCGTGAAACCCTCTTTTATTGGCGACGAAATAGGTTATCTTTAATTAATCAAAACTGGCAATGTCCAAAGCGGAAATACTTCAATCGCTACTAACGATTCCCGACGATAAGGAAAGGATCCTGGAACTAATTTCGTCGTCATGGAATATTCGAAGATCTTTTCCGCGTGATACTTTGGAGCTCGCGTTTACGGCCAGAGAAATGTCAGTCAACATTGATTTCACTGAAGGAGTCGCCTACTCGTATCGAAATTCCGGTACATCCTATTATTTGCTTTCTCAGTACAATCAAGCGCTCGTAGATCTTGAACTGGCGCTGAATTTATTTGAATCAAACGATAATCACAGCGCAGTAGCCTCCACCTTACGCAACATTGGAAACGTTTATCATTCCATGAATATTTTTGTTCCTGCAATTGATTGTTACAACAAGGCTCTGATTATTACTCGTCGCGAAAATGATACGATGAGTACAGCATATAATCTGGGAAATATTGGCCATGTGTACCAGAAGATGGGGCGTTATTCCGAAGCAAGTGTGATGATGCTGGAAGCGAAAGAAATGTTGGAATCAATTCAAGATGATCTTGGGCTATCGGATCTGCTGAACAATCTTGGAAATGTGTGTATTGCACAAGGGGATGAAAAAAAAGGTTTGGAGTATCTGCACTTGTCACTGAAAAAATCCACAGGAATACATCACATCCGAGGAATGGCGGAAAGCCAAAAAAGTTTGGGTCAGTTCAAGTTAAAGCTTACTCAATACGAAGAGGCCATTGCGCATTTGAATTTTGGGCTGGATCATTCAGAAGAAATGGGCGAGCTAGCCGTCATCGTACATATTCTTCGAACACTTTCTGAAGCATATGAGCTTGCAGGAGATCACAAATCAGCATTAATCGTTTATCGAAAATACGCCGACAGGAGAAGCGAGTTGGAAAAGTATGATCATCAGATTATGATGGACACACTGAAGATGAAATCGGATGTTGAGAAAGCCAATATTGAAAAAGAACAGTACAAACATGAAAATGCGCAACTTGAGAAACTGAGTGAAGAACTGGAATCAAACAATCGGGAATTGGAAAGATTATCAATCGTTGCCCGCGAAACGGAAAATTCGATTCTCATTCTTTCAGCAGATGGAACATTGGAATGGGTAAATAGCAGCTTTGAGAAACTCAATGCACTTTCGCTCTTGGAATTTAAGAAGAAGTTTGGTAATACGATTTATGACGTAAGTAACAATCCCGATATCCGACAAATCATTGACGGCTGCATTGCTGCAAGAAAAACTGTGCGCTATGAATCGGCCAACTATCTGGAAAATGGAAAGGTGGTGTGGGAATCATCCACTCTTACGCCGATATTTAACGAAGCTGATGAGTTGATTCGGATCATTATCATTGACACCGATGTAACTGAGCGAAAATGCGCTGAAGAATTAGTACAACAGAAAAACAAAGATATCACCGATAGCATTCATTACGCCCGGTATTTGCAGGAAGCAATTCTGCCTTCACAGGAAGGAATTCTGGAAGTATTTCCGGAGTCATTTATTTTGTTTCAACCGAAAGATATTGTGAGTGGCGACTTCTTCTGGTACGGAAGCGCAAAAGATGTTGCACTTGTTGCTGTGGCTGATTGCACGGGCCATGGAGTTCCTGGAGCATTCATGTCGGTTGTCGGAAACGAAATGCTGAATGTCGCAGTGAATGATCCAACTGTACATAGTCCTGCGAGTACACTCGATATTCTTGACCGAAAAGTCACCGAAGTTTTTACCAATCGTCGAGGCGAATCTACAGCACAAGATGGAATGGATATTGGATTGCTCGTTTGGCATCACACAGAGGGATACGTACAATACTCAGGCGCCAATCGTCCACTACTTCGCGTGCACAACGGGAAAGCCGAAAAAACAAGTGGCGATCATTTTTCCATTGGCGGGAATTATCTGGGAATAAAAAAATCTGCATTTACCGAAAAAATTGTGAAAGTTGAATCAGGTGATATGCTTTATCTTTTTTCTGATGGATACGCAGATCAGTTCGGTGGCAAACAAGGCAAGAAAATGATGTTTAGAAATTTCGTAAAACTTCTTGAACGTATTTCGCCATCATCAGTTGCTGAACAAAAATCAGAACTTGAAAATGTGATGCGTGATTGGAAGGGAACACTTGATCAAGTGGATGATATTCTGGTGATCGGAATCCGTATTCCGTAAAAAGATATCGGCATCAGTGTTTTCCAACACCAATGCCGATACACGCGTTGTTATTTTTTATTCTGCTATCGAAATCTTCTGAACACTTTGAACACCATCAGCAATGATACGCATCAGGTAAATTCCTGAAGCCTCATTCTCCAGCGAAATCTGCTGTGTGAATCCCGCTATCACTTGACTATTATTTCCAGCGTAAACTACACGTCCCTGCATATCTGTGATTTCAACAAGAAGATTTTCCACGTCCGAATTAACGGCAAGTGTGAACGTTCCGTTGTTGGGATTTGGATATGCAATAATTGTTGAAGGATCATTTTGTTCAACAATTCCAACACATGAACTTACGATGATCGTAACAACCGAATTTCCTGAACATCCATTACCGTCTGTATAAGAATACGTGATTGGATATGGTCCTGCTCCAATTGATGGATCGAACTGTGATCCGGTAACTCCTGGTCCACTCCATGTTCCTCCTGCAGGTAATCCGGTAAGAATGACATTCGCATCATCTGCACAAGGCGCGTTTGACGATGCACTTCCAGTGACTGTTGGATTTGCGTTGATCGTTACATTAATAGAATCTGTTCCAGAACATCCGTTGCTATCAACTACGCTGACGAAATAATTTCCTGATGCGGTAACAGAAAGTGTTTGTGATGTTGAATTGTCGCTCCACAAATATGTGGCTCCACCGTTTTGCGCATCAAGTAAAACAGAACCACCGCATCGTGTAGTATCCGCACCAAGGTTGATTACAGGATTCGCATTCACGTTGACATTCACCACATCGTAATTCCAGCAACCGAGAGAATCTGTAACCCAAACGGTGTATGTTCCGGTTGCAG
>CAZBYM010000229.1:0-6744 GCA_964495745.1 uncultured Chryseobacterium sp.
TGCTCAAATGTTTCTATTCGCACTGTCCGCCCACTAACGCAAAACCCGTGTTATGCACAGGTGTTTATGTCAGTTATCCCAACTATTTGAGTCCCGGTAACAATTTTTGCAACCATTCAAATTGTTTCGCTTCATTGGCAGTCTGACTCCAACTGCCTTTGTACTGTTGGATATAATCTAATGCCTGTCTAACTCCGGGTCTTGTCCCAGCAATGCTATTAAGTGTTTTCAAGAACCTTTCATAGGTATCTTCATTTCCCCAATAAGTTAAATTAATAATGTCTTTTTCCATTAGGTATGATTCAAGTGGATAACCTGCGCTTGCATTCCAATGTTTGCAAAGGCGAATGGTATTTCGGATGACGTTGTTTCCATATTGACTATTTTTGGAAGCCAAACTATCATTAATGTCGTTCGGAGTAGTGCTACTCCAGCTATCATTTGAACTTGGAATATAATATGACTTGCCCCAAAATTCTTCACAATAGGCAGGTACGATGTCAAACATTATATGGTTAAGTTCCAACTTCACTGCTGGGAAATCTTTTTTTGAAACTGAAAGTGGGTATGCAACAGAAATCACATCTAATAAATTCTTACGATAAGTTCCAGGTGTTTTCTTGCCAGTGCTGGTATTGAATACAACCATTAAGTCTACATCCGATTTAGAGTCGTATTTTCTTGGCAGAATTGTGTTGCGGGTGAATGAACCAAAGCGAATAAATTCCTTGACGTTGCTGCCAAGTTTATCTTTCAATATCTTCTCCAGTTGTCCGAGTGATGCATTTATTTTCTCTCTCTCCGTTTCGTTATGAGAAAGCACCAAGTCGTTTTGGGAAAATGCTACAAGTTTACTGTTAATGCCCATATCTATATTTATTTTTTAAACCAGTTGTCTGTTTCGGGGTCTTTTTTCTCAATCACCTTTTTCGCCCATTTTCTGGCAAAGCTTGGAATTTCAGGTTTCTCGCTTTGGTCAAATTGACTGACAAGTCTACTCAATTCTTCTACCTTCTGATTGTTGCAATCGCTCAGAAAAAAGCAACTTCTAATTTCCTTATGTAAGGACAAATACTTTTCGGCTGCGTCTTTATGTTTAGATCGATAATTTTTACCTTCACCTTCATTCCACATCAAAAGAGCAATTGTCCCAAAAAGACCAAGTGCCGAAAACCATTTGTCAACAATTGGATGGATTCCAATAGTGCCAACAACATTAAGTATTGCGCAAACCCAAATAGTAATTGTTATCAATTGTCTTCTAAGGTCGCACGCTTTAAAATGTCCTTTTGCGGAATAAAGAGTTTCTTCACCCAGTTATCTCAAAAGTTCTTTTTCTGCCATTGTCGTCTGTTAATTTATTTTCGTCTTACGCTTGTGCATAACTTAGATACTTGCGAACATTTATCACGCCAACCTTCCTCATTCCGCAAACTTGGTGAAAGCCTCTCGTATCCTTGCAAGTTCCCTTGCCCCTACCCAATCTCCCTAAAATCCAAACTATTCACCAACACTCCATAACCCAACTCCTGCAGTTTTCTTAGCGACTCTTTGAATGCTGTGATTTCTGTAAGCTGACTGCTCGACCATTTATCATCTCCTATTGCAGTATTGCGTTTGAGAATCTGTTCGTAGTATTGCTTCACTGCTAACAAAGGCCTTGCTAGGTCGACAATTACGAGTTCTTTGCCTGCTGCAGTTTCTGTGATGCCATAGTTGATTCCATACCATCTGCTGTTTCTGTTCAGGTAAATACTTCCCTTCACATACTTTTTGAATTCATCTTCGCACGCCTTGAAACTGTAGACGTCGAGCTTTCTTGGAACGATTACGACCATTTTGATTTTACTGGAATCGAAAGACATCGGATCCTTGTCATCAGGGCTCTTGTAAATTTTGAAATCGCCGGAATGAATTTTGTCGGAAACAGGATCAAGAAAATTATAGAAATAACCAACCGAGAGACCAATGCTCACAACATCTTCTTTCTTTTTCGTAACCGATTCGAAAAACTTTTTGACAGCCGAAATGCCAAGATTAATCGCAACTTCTTCCCAAGCCATATTAATATATTTTGTTTACGTTGCCAGCTCTTTCGGGTTTTCGGCTTTCCCTGCTTACATAATTCATAACCAACTCCAGTGTAGAATTAGGTTCCGCTACTTTGCGCAATTGATCCAAAGAATACTACAAGGTCTCGCGCAGAAAAGTAAATCTATCCTCTGTTCCAAACAAGGGGGTAAATACGGTATTTGTTCTACCGTATAAACACCCTCCATGTTGCCGGGTTTTACGCAATTTCAAATGATCATTTAAGTAAATCAACTTCCGTGGAGATTGGAGAAATAATGATTCGCAGTTACAATAATTTGATAGATGAGTGCGCACCACTCCCATGCAACTTCCTCAGCAGTCGCTTTTGACCAATTTGTATGTTATTTTTTATTACAACCTCAAAATATTTACTTTTTTGTTGTGGCCAATATAATGTTTCACTACTTTTCGAATACCGTATTTCCCGCAATGATAGAACCACCTCCAATTTCAACTGCAACAATGTGTGCGCATATTCTTGAAATACTTCAAGAACTGCACGTGGAGCAGAAAGTTCTCGAAACCTCACTTCCCGAAAGCGAAGAAGAGGCGCGATTGAAAGAGGAGTCTCTCAAGAAAATCAAGCGCAACATCCGAATCAACAATGCGCTTTTGATACGTGCATTGCACGAATGTCCTGACTGCTCACAACATTGAAATATCTTAATACTAGTGTTCATTCGACTGAGTTTTCGTTGATAACTATTCTTTCTTCTTCACCTGACTAAACACTCCAAGAACCGCTATTGCAATTGGAATTATGGCTGTGAAACCGGTTATGTAAGTGAAGAGTGGACTTCCATCGCTTTTCAGAACAAACAAGAGCAGTGCAAATACAACGAAGAACAGTGGCAGTTTCAGTTTACTCCAATTACCCGTTGTTTGCAGCGTTTGATCAATCTTTACAAGATCGGCAGGTTCAATTATGCTGAGAATGAAGTTTCTGAAACTCCGATTCAGAGCGCGAAGCTTAACGGCATACACCACAAGACCTTTATCTGTAAGACTCTCAACGATGTCGAGATTCTTTGAATTCACCAATCCATCCTGACCAAGATCAAGCAGCACAAATTGTTCCTCCGCACTCAAGTGATTCCAGATCGAACTGTAATAGTTTTCGCACAGTTTTTGAATGCGAATAATAAGTTCTTCGCGCTCATCAAGCATTTCGTCAAAAGGCATTTTCACCGCGATTTCATTCCTATTCTGTAACTCCTGCAGTAGTTCGAGACCAATGTTTCGCAAAAACAAACCATGATTACATTCCTCATCAATCAGTTCGACAAGCCGATCCGGTATTGCGAGTGCTACCCCAGGGGCAAGCGTAGCTACAAAAGTTTGTATTAGGTGTCCCAGCTCGTTGTTATATCCCTGTAAAGGATACGTGAAGTCGTAGAAGCCAGCCAATACTCTACTCCATCGCTCATAGATAGAAAGGTCCTTCGCAGCTACACTAGCATCGCCTTCAAGTGGTCGCAGCAGATTAAGAAAAACTTTAGCGTGCAAAGAAGAAACGATGACAACTCTCTTTTTCTTCTTCAGTACCAGTTTTTCAATAAGATCAAGTTTCAGTTTTGTAGAATCCAAATCCATCAACTTGTATTCAAAATGGTCGAGCAAAACCACACCGTCGTCTGCCTTCAGTGCTGCATCCACTAATGGAGTCCATTCCGCAGGATCAGTTACCATGAAGTCAATAACGTGTAACGGTCCCTGCTCCCAATTCAAACTGCGGAAGTACTGTGATTTTCCACTGGAGGGTAAACCGGTAGCGAAGACTTTGTAATTCGGATCTTTCTTAGCAAAGAATGTCTGGTCGAAGCCGCGGGAACGCACACGGGAATATTTCTCATGAACAAATACTTTCTTCACGAAATATGAAAGCGTAAAATACAATCCAACTATGGCCAATACGAACAGCAGCCAGAAGCGGAATGATGCAGCACTTTTCTCCGCTTCAAAAAGAGGGATCGTGAAAAATGGGACCTCAGAAACCAATGTGATCGCAGGTTGACCAGGCGCACAATTTGAATTGGAATGATAAGTCAGCTGTAACTTATCTTTGCAACCATAACACCACGTCCAGAGTGAATCGCTGGCACCATACCTGAGCTTGTTGTAATCCGAACCGGAACTTTGTACATAATTACGTAGCATGGAAGAGAAGGCGTCGAACATTCCAACACTTTTATTCATTTGTACGCACGTGCTTGGTATTTCCGCCTTTTCAGTAGCAAAAAATGGATTGTAATAGTGAGAAAGTATTCTGAAAGAGTCGCGTTCCACAAGGCTTGCATCCTTTTGGTCAATCAATTCATTAAGAACATATAATTGTGCAGTCTTGACTTCTATCTCCTTCTCCTTATTGAAAGCAATAATTGCGAAAGTCAGAACAGGCAGAACGCAGGTAGTAAGTACCAGAACATAAACAACACCGGCGTAAGCAGATTTGAACGAGAACACCGATTCAATTTTTTGAAAAATACCTGTCCAGATAAACAAAGGGGAACCGGGAGAGAACAAACCGGCAATCGAAAGTGTCAAAATCTGGAAAAGTAAAGTCACCCAATAGGCATTCACAAAATAGAATGCGATGCAGTTAGCTGCAATAATAAGAGTGACATACAAACCGAGAGTTGTTTTACCGCTGCCATTTATGTAATAGTGAATAGGCGATTTTTTTGCCAGTACGACCATGTTGCAAAACAGGGTGTATAGAGCGGAGACGAAGAAGAGAATGATGATAGAAAGTGATTCCTGCAAGAGAAACACAGTCGTCAGAATAATAATGACATGCAACGCGTTAAATACAATTGCGCGAACGTAACGGGGCAGCGCATCGCTGACCGGAGTGAACAATGACAAACTGAAGGATGGAATATGGAGTCGTGTTTTTCTCCTGGTAAATATCAGTCCGAGAAAAATTACAGCCAGATATACAAGAAAAAGAAGAACTTGTAACACGAATGCCATTCCGAAAACCTGACCATGAGCCGCATCAACCGGTGCCCGTTTCGCGAACGTCGCGATGAAATATGGAATGTTACTTAAGGGGCGAACATGCATTATGTAGTGAACACCGGCGTATTCTTCTTCCAGGGTGCATCCGGCTCTGCCGTTAATTGCTCCAACTAATATTGAATTATGTCCACATTCCTCAATAATATTTTCATTGAGTGATCTCGTGCTGTCGGAATGAAAAAGAACATTGCCTGATTTGTCAAAAATGCAGAATCCAGTACCGGGTGGCAGAATTGGATTACTCAATGTTCTTAAACGCGCGGTCATTGCTCCCACCCGAATGTTCGTAGTATCAACAAGCTCCTTTGAAGCTGGAATCGAAACTGCCGCCCGGAATTGCTGCTCGCGCCAGGAAATAATTGCATCCAAATAAAATGGCGAACCAACACCATGCATAGTCATACATTCGCCTGATATTGCCTTTGCAAAATAGATTCGAGTTTTAACGTTGAATCTTGCATCAGGTTCTTTGAAGTCCTTAAACGTGAGTCCATCTTTACCTACAAGGAATAGATTGTTGAAACCAGGATAAATGTTGGGGTTGTATTCCTGCTTGTCCCTTTGGGCGACATAGTCAGCGTATGCCGTTAACTGACTAGTAACCGCATTCAATTCCTTGACGAGATTACTTTCTACCATTGAAGATAAATCATCAAGTTGAATCTTTTGTTCCTGAGCATCCAGATCGAATCGCATGTAACCATCGAGTAATAGAATACTGACAACCGAAGTCGCAACTGCCAATGAAATTGCGGAAAAGATCACGTCAATAGTCCCAAGTCGTTCCGTTCTGCTCATGATCATCGACTTGATGAATGGAATAGCAAGAATTACGAACACAATCAAAATGAATATTCCGAACAAGTAAGACCGTGGTACAATTCTCTTTTCTGCAGCAAATTTTTCCGCCGACTTCAATCCTACAATGGTCCACCCGCGTTCACTTGCCATACTAAATCCAACCTGATACACACGAAAATGAACGCCGTTGATATGGATTCTTCTTACAGAACTTGTCCCGGATTGAAATGAATTGTCTTCACCAGCAATTGTATCACCCTTAAATGCTATTAATCCTGTTGAAAACGTTTCATACACGATGGAATCATTCTTGAGTACCATGAACTGATCAAACATATCGTAGCGCAACAACGGCCGTATTAATGCACCAACGGAAATATTAAAATTGATTTTTGCTAAGTGCGGCGAAACAAGTTGATTCAATTTAAACGGAGCGGTTCCTGTTAGCAACAAAAGCGAATCAACTAAGGAATCCTGCCTAACAAATGCTTCAGCTTCGTCCCCATTCTTAGTGTTGGGTGAAGACACCGCTTCGGCATCTTTCATGACCAGATTTCCACTGCTGATTTTTTTATCCTCAAGGAAACTTACCTCACTGAATACTGATGTTAGATAAGTGGGATCGTTGCTTAGTCTTTTCAGTAAGGTGGAGTCGACAGTCCCAGAAGCTTCGAGATTCTTCAGAAATTGTTTTGTGACTTGCGATTCCGCGGCGGCTGTTTGACCTTTTGCAAGACTGAGATATCCGACAAGATTAATACTCAGTTTATTTTCAATTTTGCCTAACACCCGGTATTGGCGGCGATCCAATTCATCGGCTCTAAGTGT
>CAZBYM010000230.1:0-6719 GCA_964495745.1 uncultured Chryseobacterium sp.
AGATGATTCCAAAATTCACGCTCTTCGCTTTGTAGCGCATTTCTTTCGTCACTTCCGATTCTTCGATTCCGTAAACACGCGCAGCAGTTGCCGTGTGAATGTCTTTTCCTTCATTGAAAGCAAGACACATATTCGGATCGCCACTCATGCTTGCAACAATGCGAAGTTCAATCTGGGAATAATCTGCGCTCAGAAGAACGTGATTGTCATCTTTCGCGATAAATGCTTTTCTGATTTGCCTTCCACGTTCAGTACGCACAGGAATATTTTGCAAATTCGGATTATCAGAACTCAATCGTCCTGTTGCAGCGACAACCTGATTAAACGAAGTGTGAATTCTTCCTGTATTCGGATGAACCATTTCAGGAAGCGTGTCGACATACGTGTTTTTCAATTTCACCAATTCACGAAAATCAAGAATTTTGTCAATGATCGGATGCTTGCCGGCGAGTTTTTGTAAAACATCTTCCCCAGTTGCATACTGACCAGTTTTCGTTTTCTTGGGTTTTTCTCCACCAACTTTCAAGACTTCAAATAAAATATCTCCAACTTGTTTTGGTGAAGCAATGTTGAATGGTGTTCCTGCAAGCTTCTGAATTTCATCATCAACTATTGCGATTTCCTTTTCAAGTTCGGCAGAGTAGGAGTGTAGCGTTTCTTTGTCCAGCGAAATTCCTTCACGTTCCATAGCTGCAAGAACAGGCATTAACGGCATTTCAATGGTGTCGAAAACACTCTGTGCGTTGAACTCAACTAATCCGGGAGTAAATTTCTCTTTTAATTGATAAGTAATGTCTGCATCTTCTGCAGCGTATTCGGCAACTTTCTCAGCAGGTGCATCGCGCATCGTGAGTTGAGTTTTCCCTTTTTTACCAATGAGAGTTTCAATACTCACTGGAGAATAATTCAAATACGTTTCTGCAAGAAGATCCATTCCGTGGCGCATATCCGGATTCAAAAGATAATGTGCGATCATCGTATCAAACATTGGAGCACAAACGAGAATGTTGTAATTCTTCAAAACGCTCAAATCGTATTTTATGTTCTGACCAATTTTCAGAATTGAAGTACTCTCAAGAACAGGTTTGAATTTATCTGCAATTTTCTGTGCTTCGCTTCGTTCTGCTGGAACAGCAACGTACCAGCCTTCATGTGATTTCCATGAAAATGAAAAACCAACAAGTTCTGCGGTAATTGTATCAAGACCGGTTGTTTCTGTGTCGAAGCAAATTTCTTTTTGAGAAAGCAATTGTTTTATAAGGGAATCAATTTTTTCAGGAGTATCCGCAACTTCATAGTTATGCTTCGTGGTTTCAATTGTTTCCTTTGCAGATTCTACTTCAGGCTCTTCCGTTTTTTCTTCTCCGGTATTTCCAAAAATATCGAATTGTCCCGGCTTAGTTTTTTTGGATAAACCTTCTTCCGAAGAATTCTTGTCAGACCGAGCGGAGTCGAGGGGTGACGGAATTTCTTCTCCCAAAACGGTTTGCGCTAACCGCCGAAATTCCAGCTCCGCAAAAAGTGTTTTTGTTTTTTCTTTGTCAACTTCCTTATAACGCAATTGTTCCTCGTCGAACTCAACTGGGACATCAATAATAATTGTTGCAAGCTTACGTGAAAGAACGGCTTGGTCCTTGTGCATTTCCACTCTCTCTTTGAGTTTTCCTTTCAACTTGTCAGTATTCGCAATCACATTGTCTACTGAACCAAATTGTTGAATTAAACTCATTGCTGTTTTTTCACCAACGCCAGGAATTCCGGGAATGTTGTCGGCGGTATCGCCCATCAATCCAAGAATGTCAATCACTTGTTCCGGATGTTGAATGCCGTACTTCTCGCAGATTTCTTTTACTCCTAATTTTTCAGGAGGTCCGCCTTTATAGCCAGGTTTGTAAATGAAAATATTTTCTGATACAAGCTGACCGAAATCTTTATCGGGCGTCATCATGTATGTAACGAAACCTTCTTTCTCTGCTTTCTTCGCGAGTGCTCCAATGATATCGTCTGCTTCCCAACCATCGCTGCTTATTGTTGTAATATTGAAAGCATCGAGCAATTGAAAAATGTACGGAATTGCTTTGCGAAGATCTTCCGGCATTTCTTCACGATGCGCTTTGTACGCTTCGAATTCAATATGACGATGTGTTGGTTCAGAAGTATCAAATACAACACAAATGTGTGTAGGCTTTTCTTTCTTGATGAGTTCAAGAACGGTATTCGTAAAACCAAAAATCGCTGAAGTATTTAATCCAGCAGAGTTTATTCGTGGACTGTTTGCGAATGCGAAATACGCGCGATAGATAAGGGCGAATGCGTCTAGGAGGAAGAGTTTTTTCATTTTTACGAAGATAGGATGCGATCACTTAGCTGAGCCCAATTTTTAACACAGATTACTCAGATTAAAATGATTCAATGGGCTACAACAATTCAATCTGCGTAATCTGTGTTAAGAGTAGCAAGGTCACGTATAAAAAACCAGACGACCTGAAGCATTTAACTGCACACAGGTCGTCGGCGGAAACTACTACTAAGGGAAACTCTTATTTTGTTCCGCGGGCTTCGTGATTTTGCTCTGCGTACCAAACATTATATTCTTCAATAACCGACATCATTTCGCCGATTTCATATTTCTTGTCATCTGCCTCAACACGTGTAACTAATTCTGTGTTATCGGTCATTAATTCAGCGACAGTTTTCTTGAACTTATTGCCTTTGAGTTTCTGCGGTTCTTTCGCATCGCTGCCCACTTTCTCAATGTAATAGTCCTTGTCAACCACCATCTTTTCTCCGTGCTGCATTTCGAATTGCCATTCGAAAAGATTGATCGCTCCTTCGGATACTAATTTAAGAAAAACCAGCTCTTTTTCCATGGTTCTGGTCAAAAAACGTGTCTCATCGTAAGAGAATTCTTTGATCTGATCGGGCTTATACGTCTTTACCACTTCTCCCTGACGAAAAGGCACTTTTGAGAAGAGAGAGAGCTCCTTTTTCGTGTTGTATTTTATCTCGCCTTTAAGCGTATCGCCGTTGTTCATGATCACATAACCGGCCTTCCAGACTAATTCGGCACTAGCGGTAGAAATTGCTCCAAAAACGAGGAGAATTGCGAGAGTAAGGTGTTTTTTCATTGATTTTGCGAGTATGCTTTCCAAAGAAAGGGTAAGACTGGCTGAAATCAAAGGGGGTGTTAGGAAGTGTGAGGGAATGTTGATAAGTAGATATTTTGTTGATTAGAGGATAGAGGGTTATAACGCCTCAAAGGATAAGAGCCTTTTCAGGGTTAGTACCCTTGGAGAGTGTCAACCTTTACTTGTCTTTCAAATAAACATCAAAATGGATCACCAGATTCCCCTTTATATCCTCTGGCGTAATCTCCAGAATCCTCAACTTGGCCTTGTCCTGCGACGCCCACGGGTCTTCCGTAATGTGCGGATCGCCCTTGAAATAAATCTGTGAAACCAGTTCTTTGCTGTTCTTCTCACTCACACGATAATGAATATGCGCCGGACGATACAATTCTCCATTCAGATATTTTCCTGGTAAAACAGTCTTGAATGAATATTCGCCCTTGTCGTTCGTCTTCCAACTCGCACGAAGTTTGAAATCTTTCGTGGTGTTGTCGTATTCTCCATCGGGATTGCAATGCCAGATTTCTACCAGCGCATCTTTCAAAGGTGTCACACAATCTGACTTGAAAATTTTTCCTTTCAATTCGATTTTCGTTCCTGTTAGTCCTTCGTAGGAAAGATCAGATCGCTCTGGCGCATTCGGACGATAGAACGGCCCAAGAATATCATTGGTGGTTTCGCAATCGCCTTTGAATTCTCCATTTGCACCTTTGATAACAGAACCAAACGCTGAAAGTGAAATGGCAGTAAGCGTAGATCGGATGATGAATTGTTTTCTGTCCACAGGGGAAAGTTTTTGGGGTTAAACTTGCAGGATGCTTTTTGTTAACGAGGCTGCAGAAGGGTTATTGCAAGAATTGTTCCTAAAAAATCAAAAATTGTTCCGGATTGGCGTGTCCCGGGTTTCGGGTTAGACTTCAGTCATTTCCGCTTCGAAAAGTTTCTGCAAATCGTTTTTTGCTTTGCGACTCTCAAGTTTGAACCCTAACATCATCATTCCATATCCAGCGAGCAATAGAACGAATGGAAGCGGAAAGTATGTTCCCATTGCAAATCGTTGGAAAGAAAAAACAGCAACCGTTCCAAATAAAGTTCCAGCGAACCAGATGCACATGAAAATCATCACAGCAAGGTGCATTTGCATTTTTACTTTGAGAATTGTGCCGGGGACTGTAGTTTCTATCGTTCCACTCATGAGTGGAAGAAAGGAATTGCGATACCATATTGCTCTTCGCAAATCAAATGTTGCGCCGATCACTTCGCCTTCGTATTCACTGATCTTTATTTCGGGATAATATTTACTGCGAAAAGCACGCGAAGCTTTTGTGAGACAATTTATCCGGTTGCAGATTTCGTTCTCGGAAAGTAATGTTGTGTATGTAAGTTTTTCGAATGGGAGAAAAAGCATCGAACAATGTTTGCATTTCAGAAGTTTGGATGATTCTCCCAATAGCTTCGTATTTTCTTGAAGTGGTCTATTCGCTTCTTAATTTTTCCGATTTCTTTGGGATAAAACTCAGCTAGTCTGTCGCACAGCTCAAGCATCCAGGCTCTACGAGTTTGCTTACGATTAATTACGAGCTTATTCGAATTTGCAATTTGAATTTGTCCCCATCCTAAAGCTCCGATTGTAAGGCAACTCCAACTCAAATGTTCAATTGGAAGAAAATGAGAACTTTTAACCTTGATTCGACCAGACTTGGTTTCGTATGCCACTAACAATAATGAAAAGTAGTTATTGTCATCTTCGTAAAACCGCGACAACCTTTCAACAGAAGTTAGATTGGGCATGTTGAAATCGGTCCCCAGATTATGCGTCTTATTGTCAACTACATAGTAAAATCCTTCTTTGTCTTCAAAAGCAAAATCAGCCATTGATCTTCTTGCAAAACTGGCAGTATAATTCTCGAGAATATTAGGTGGCAAAAGTTTCGGAAATCTTGATTCCAATAACTCCTGAATTGCGTCGCCAATTGCTCGTGGACTTTTCAAGGAACTGGCGTTAACAATATTTTTGGTGGCGTTGATTTCACGAAGCACATTGGCTTCAACGATAGAATATTTTTTGCCTGAAAATAATTTACTTCTCATATCTAAAACAACGTTGGATGGTTTTTGCTTTTTGCTGAACCATTTTTCTTTTGTGCGCCAAGGGAATTTCTTTCCCAAAACACACCATCAACATACCCTTGAATTGATTTGTCATTCTCCGCAAGTGCCAGACGTTTCTCTGCCCACATGGCATACTCTTCATTCATTTCGATTCCTATATAATTTCGGCCTAATTTTTTTGCTACTACGGAAGTGGAACCGGAGCCGAGAAAAGGATCAAACACCAGCCCACTATCCGGACAACTCGCCAAAATTAATTTGGCCAATAATTTTTCCGGTTTTTGAGTTGGATGATCAGTGTTTTCTGGCATTGACCAGTAAGGAATGCTGATGTCATCCCACAGGTTCGACGGGAATGTGAGACGAAAATTTCCATCTTCTGTTTCTTCCCAATCTTTTGGTTTACCATCCTCTTTGTAAGGTGCAATCACCTTGCGTTTCACCTTCACAGCTTCCACATTGAAGTAATAATCTTTTGGATTCTTGACGCCGAACCAAATATCTTCCATTCCATTTTTCCAGTTACTCAATGCACCTCGACCTTTTTCTCTCTGCCAAGTAATTCGATTCAGAACGTGCAGATTTTCTTCCATTACTTTCTGCAAAGCGGAGGTGCATTTCCAATCTCCACACAAGTACAATGACCCGCCGACTTTTAATTTTGAAACTACTCGAGGGAACCAAGATCGCAAATATTCTAAGTAGGTGTCTTCACTAGAGGATTTGAAAGTGAAGCCATTAAAATCCTTTGTGAGATTATACGGCGGATCAATTACGATCAAGTCAGCAATTGCATCTGGAATACTATCTATAACGCTAAATAAATCGGCAAGAATAGTCTTGTCCTGAATGTCGACAAGTTTTAATGGTCGACTATCTTTTGGACGAAACAACTTATTCGAAAGCTTAGGCTTTTCATCTTGCGTTAATGTTAACGTTCGATTCCTACCGGCCCTTATTTTTTCGCTATTTTCTTCCATCTAATGGCTCAATGTTTGAATTTTGGATGACTGATAACACAGAGTAAAAATACGGAATCCAAGCGTGAGTAAACAGAACAAGTTGTACAGCAATCCGTCCAAATTGAGAAAAGTTACGGAACGGATTAATCTATTAACCGGGAACTGAGAACGGGCAACGGAGAACTATTTAACGTTTTCATTATAAATCACATCCAACACAACTCTCCCAACAACACCTAGTGTCGCCTTATCAATATTATCCATGTTGTCAGTATGACGATGATGTGTAGGGCCGTAATCCTGATCAGCGGGATCGTAATGCACAATGTCGATGCACGGAATAGTTGAGTACTTGCTGATGAAAAGATTGTCATCGATAGTTTGACCTGTTACACTATTCACGAACAGATTTCCTTATCCAAGATTTTCTGCCGCTGTCCAGACTTTGCTTACTACATCTGACGAGTAATACATTGATGTTCCTTCTCGAGGGAAAATCGCACCTTTCGCTCCAACC
>CAZBYM010000231.1:0-6716 GCA_964495745.1 uncultured Chryseobacterium sp.
GGGACAAGAAACAAACGTTCGAAAGCTTGCGCCATTTGACGATTGAAGAGACGTACGAATTGGGTGATGCCATTCTTGATCGCAACATGCAAGGAATTAAGAAGGAACTTGGTGATGTTTTGTTGCATATTGTTTTTTATGCGAGAATAGGTAGTGAGACAGGAGATTTTGACATTGCAGATGTGATTCACACAGAATGTGACAAGCTTGTAAGTCGACATCCACATGTTTATGGAGATGTGAAAGTGGAGAACGAACAGGATGTAAAAGAAAATTGGGAGAAAATAAAGCTGAAGGAGAAGGACAGTCTCATGGCAGACGGATTTCGTTCTGTTCTGGCAGGAGTTCCTGTTTCTTTGCCATCCATGGTGAAGTCAAGCAGAATTCAGGAGAAGGCGAGAGCGGTTGGTTTTGATTGGGAAGAACCGCAACAGGTTTGGGACAAGGTGAAAGAGGAGATGGATGAATTGAAACATGAAGTTGATGCAGGAAATTCTGTTGAAAAAATTGAGAATGAATTGGGAGATGTTTTCTTCGCACTTGTAAATTATGCACGATTTCTAGGTGTTAATCCTGAGGATGCTTTGGAACGGACAAATAAGAAATTTGTAAAGCGGTTTCAGTATCTTGAGAAGGAGACGCAAAAGGATGGTTTGAAATTGAGTGAAATGTCGCTTGCGCAAATGGATGTATATTGGGAGCGTGCTAAACTGACTGAAAAATGAACTACGTTAAATTAGGCGAGTCAATTGCATATTTGGTATTTATTGCCGCAGGACTTACTATTTTTCTCATTTGGCTTTATCGACAAAATAATGCCAAAAAAAGAGAGACGGTTCTCGCAAATTTCCGATCTGCCATTTTCCGTAACGAGGATGAACTGGTTTGGTTTATTGCGCGTGAGGTTATTGGAGCTGCAGGTTTTGAGGACTGTGTCGTTTATAAAGTCGACCAGAATGAAAGAATGTGTAGGCAAGTTGCTGCGTTCGGCCTTAAGAACCCAGAAAAAATGGGAATTCTAAACCCGATAAATATACCATTTGGGAGAGGCATTGTTGGGCATGTGGCTGAAACAGGAGTTCCAGAGAAAATCAATAACACTTCTTTAGACAAGCGCTATGTTCCGGATGATGACGTGCGATATTCGGAAATTGCAGTTCCAGTATTCGGAGAAGAGTCTGTGATTTTTGTTATTGATGCTGAACGCAAAAAGGTGAATGGTTTCAGTGAGAAAGATGGCGCTTTCTTTCTTGAAGTTGCGAAAATTGCATGGTCGAAACTTCTGAAGAATTAGAAATTTAAGCCCAAGGGACATTATTCAATTTTCGAAAGTCGATAATTAACTCTTCCCTCCGGAAGAATCATTTCCAGATGATACAATCCAACAGGTAGTGAAGTGGCATCGATGCGCAAAACATTTCCATTACCTGTGTTCATGTTTCCCTGAAGAACAATTTTCCCCGTGTTATCATAGACGGTCCATTGTGCAACATCAGGAGAAATGGAATTAACAGGAACAGTCCAATAATCACTTGTTGGATTTGGAAACGCCGGATTTACATCTGAGTGATTCTGTTCAGTCACAATCACATTCGGATCTTCGATCACAATAAATTGCAGCATCATTCCCATGTCTTCATGATGCAGGTTGTGACAATGATACATGTATGGAATTACACTGTCCGTAAAATCTTCAAATTTCGTAATGAACTTCACAGACTCTCCACCTTTAAGATAGATCACATCTTTTAATCCCGATTCGTAGCCTTGAGGTGCATTTCCATTTCTTTCGAATACATAAAACTGAACATCATGAAGATGAAATGGATGAGAAACTACAGAAGTATTTGTGATGTTCCAGATTTCAATGTCGTCTTTGTAAATCGTGTCGTTGATCACCATCATGTCGAAAACAAGTCCGTTAATATTCATATTGCCCATGTCGTACATTCCCGTGCCCTGCATCACTTTGTTTCTTGTGCGCACAGCATTGGCAGTATTCCAGGGTGTAACCGGAATTAGTGTAGCCGGAATCGTAGTTACTGCGCCTACGAGTTGAGGAGCAATGTGAATGAGCATCATGTTGTAATTAATTCCATTCAGCGGACTTGCTCCACTTTGCATGCCGCTTCCGCCAGGTTCCGCAGAAGCCAGAGACGCTCCTTTGCAAATCAGGAACAAACTATCGCCAACATTATCATTGGTGAAGTCAACCAGAATTTCATAACGTTCTCCATTGGTAATTTTTAAAGAGGTCACAGTATCCGGTGCTCCGATCATTCCGCCATCAGAAGCAATTACATAGAACGGACGATTATCGCTGAAGGCAATTTCAAAAACTCTGGCATTGGCACCGTTCAAGACACGCATTCTTACAACTTGCGCGGGAGCGTCGAGATAGGGACGAGTTGTTCCGTTTATTACTACCGAATCGGCCAGAGCATTGTACACGATTTGTCCTGAACCATTGAAAGATCGGTCTTGCAGAACCAACGGAAAATCGTCTGCGCCATATGTTCGTGGTAATGCAAGTTGTGCTTCCGCAGGATCTCGAATAATGATCATTCCAGCCAAACCTTTATTGACCTGCGGCATTGTTGACTCATGCATGTGTGGATGATACCAGCACGTGGAGGCATTATTCATCACAGTGAATGATGGCGACCAAGTTGCGTTATTGTAAATCAAAGTATGCGGCCCGCCGTCCATTGCGGAAGGAATATGTAAGCCGTGCCAGTGTACAGACGATGAATCACCGATATGGTTGGTTACATACATCTGAACGGTGTCGCCTTTCTGCATTTCCAAAGTTGGTCCGAGATAAGTCCCGTTAAATCCAAATGTTGGCGTGAAGACTCCCGAATTAAATTCATGAAGCGTATCAATCATTTCAAGATTGAACGTATCATTTGAAATGATTGGTGGAATTGTCAATTGATGATCAAATGACTGTGCGTTGCCATACGTAAGAACTCCTGCAAGCGAAATAATTGCCCAAAATGTTTTTTTCATTGTATCTAATGTGAGAAGCGAAGTTACGAAATCCATAACATGCGAATGTAACATTTGTTACATATAAAAAAGCCGGTCTTCGTTTGAAAACCGGCCATCGATTAATTTAGACATTTCAAGCGTTACTTGCTTTTCTTGTCATCATCGTCTTTATCTTCAACTTCTTTGCTTAAGTAGTTTCCGTTTGCGTCGAAAATATAATCAGCACCATCTACTTCAGCTTCGTAGGTTACAACCCCAGCAGCAGTAGTCATTTTAGCAGCCTCTTTTATTTTTTTACCACCGAGATTTGTAGCTACATAGCCATGTACGGCAGCTGGTAACGCATCCTTACTGATTTCCACTTCGGTCATTATGTGTTCTCCTGTTGGAGTGAATACAACTGAAGTCTCAACTTTATTAACGTCAATTTCAGCTTCGTAATTTCCTTCTTCCATTTCCCATTCTGCATTCTTTGCATCAGGATACATTTTGGTTAACGCAGCTTTTACTGCTTCAGGAACATTTGCTTCTTTTACTTCTTGTGCATAGGCCATCGTAAGACCAGAAGTGAGTAAGAGTGTCAGTGCAATTTTTTTCATGGTTGTATTGTTGTTGGTACACTACAAATGTAAAACCTGATTCTGTATCAATTCTGAACTTGATTAGTCTTCATCTTCTGTTTCACATTCGCAACCTTCTTCGTCTTCGTTATTGTCGTTATTATCGTCATCGAGATCTTCATTTTCTTCTGATTGAAAATTTCCATTGTTGTCGAATAACGAAAGCATGTCATTATTGTCTTTTGTAAATGCTGCTGCGTAACCTGTGTTGTCTTTGTTGAACCACGTGTCAACAGTTATTGCAGGATACTTTGTCTTAAACGATTCAACAACGGAAGCAGGAACTTTTTCTACTGCTACAATTTCGCATGGCTTTTCGTCTTTGTCAAACAAATCGCATTTTTCACAAGAAGCAAACAGCGTAGTTGAGAAGAGGATAACTAGTAATTTTTTCATGATGCGTTGTGTTTTGATCCTTACAAGTATATGAAATGATTCTGTAGGAAATCTGTTTTAGAAATGAACAGAAAATGAGTGATTTCCATTTAAAAAGGCATATTCGACTTGGAAATTGGCACCATCTGCGACCATTTTCACAAGGGAAAGGCCAAGTCCGGTTGAATTTTCACTTTGATCTTCCTTGTAGAAACGCTCGAACAATTTGCTTGGATTTCCATGAAGTGGTGTGCCGGAATTTGTAACCACAAATTTTTCCTCGGAAAGCTCCACGCAAACGGAACCTTCTTCTTTTGTATGACGAAGCGCATTCACCAAAAGATTGGAAACCAGAATTTCGGCTAAGGACGGATGAAGTTTTATTCTGACTTCTTCTTTGATTTGTTTTGTGACGTTTATTTTTTTGTGCTCGAACAATTCTTCGAGTGATCCCAGTTTCTGATGCACAATGTATGAGAAATCAATCGGTGCTAACTGGACAAATTGTTTGTTCTCAATTTTCGTCAATAATAAGAGTGTTGTTGTAAGACTGGACAATTTCCGTGCAGTAGAATTAATATTGCTTATTGCACGATGTTGTTCTTCACTTAAGGATGAATCCTGCAAGAGTACTTCGGTAGTTGAAGAAATAATTGCGAGCGGTGTTTGAATTTCGTGAGCTGCATTTTCCGAGAAAGATTTTAGCGAGTGAAAAGCCGTTTCTGTATTGGCGATCATTCCTGCAATTGCCAGATTAAGCTCCTGAAATTCTGTAATGTTGGTTGATGGAAGCGCAATCTCGTTTTTTCCACCCGGGCGAAATATTTTCATTTGTTGCATTGTGCCGAAGAACGGTTTCCAGATTTTTCGGGCAACGAGTTGCATTGCTACAATAATTACAAATGCCAGAACTCCAAGTACAATAATGAATGCGACGAATATTCCTTCAACGAGGTCGTCTGTTTCAATCATGATCTTGCGCACGGAAATGCAATAGTGCGTGCCGTTTTTTTCAAAAGGAAATACCAGCAGGCGATAGGGCTGTAATTCATCTTCGTGCCGTTCATAAATAAGCGTATCCTTGAGCAGTTCGGTTGTTGAATTAGGGACAATTACAATATTTACATCTTCTGCAAGAGGAGAATTGGTGAGAAGAGAATCCTGGTCTCTTAAGGATTCAAGTACTATTTGTTTCTTCAGGTATAGACTTTCTGTAGTCTCCTCATCTACAAGGTCACGAAGAAAGGAATAGAAGAACACGCTGCCAAGTGAGAACACGATGAGTGTTATCGTAACGTAAAGAATTGTTGTTCGTGTTAATAGTTTCATGCGCCAGTGAATCGGTATCCGGTTCCGTAGACGGCTTGTACATATTCATCGCAGCCTGCTTCTGCCAGTTTCTTCCGCAGATTTTTTACATGTGAATAGATGAAATCGTAAGAACCTGTGAGTGAAATGTCATCACCCCACAATCTCTCTGCAATTGATTCTTTCGAGATGACTCTGTTTTTATTATGAATAAAGTAAAGCAGAAGTTCAAATTCTTTCGGTGTGAGTTGTAGCATTCTTCCTGAAACTTGTACAGTTCTGGATTCTGTGTTGATTCTTAATTTCCCAAACTCCACCTCTGAGCTTCCCGCCTGATTCATTCTTCGCGACAGCGATTTTACGCGTGCGTTGAGCTCTGACAAATGAAAAGGTTTGGCAATGTAATCGTCGGCGCCTAATTCGAGACCAGCAATTTTGTCGTCCAGCGAATTCTTTGCTGAGATGATAATCACTCCTGTTTCCGGCTTGTTTTTCTTTACATAACTTACCACATCAAGGCCGGTTCCTCCGGGCAAAGTGATGTCAACGAGCAAGCAATCGTAATCGTGATCATTTGTTTTTGTGATAGCAGTCTGATAATCTGAAGCAGCTTCAACAAGGTGCCCTTCCAGCGAAAGATATTGACGGATATTCCGTCTTAATTCGGGATCATCTTCGACCAGCAGGATTTTCATATATGCCCAAATTTAGAAATCAAATCTGGAGGAATTCTGATTAATGACTTAATAATTGGGGTTGATGATCAGGATCACATGTTTTGTGCAGAATCTCTCCAATATTGCAACCGAACTTTGTTGCAACTAAAACTAACAACTATGAATTCTGTTCACATTCACCTCCTTCTTAACCATGTCGCAATACTGGCAGCAGTATTTTCGGTACTTATTTTTGCGTATGGCTTCATCAGAAAAAACGTAACGATTGTAAATCTGGCCCTTGTTGGATTTGTGATTTCTGCTGTTGCTACACTACCTGTGTTCCTTACAGGCGAACCTGCAGAGGAAGCGGTAGAGCATCTGCCAGGAATTGTTGAATCTGTTATTGAGCAGCATGAAGAAGCTGCTGAGGTAGCTCTTTGGATGATTGAACTCACTGGTGTCATCGCTTTGGCTGGACTTCTTCTGCGTAAAAAAGAGTGGTTCCGCAGCAATGGTTTTTATGCCATTATCTTCCTTTGTAGCTTGGGAGCTGTGTCGAGTATATCATATACAGGTTACCTTGGAGGTAAGATTCGTCACACTGAGGTTGCTGGCGGTGGTGCACAAAATTCTAACGTGGAAGCTGGAGCACTTGAATCACCGAATGGTGAGGCAGAGCAGCACGATGACTGAAACGCAAGTTGTCTAATGTACACGCGGCAAGGCAATCGGTACATGAGAGGTGATTTATTATTTATCA
>CAZBYM010000232.1:0-3108 GCA_964495745.1 uncultured Chryseobacterium sp.
AGTGGTGAGGTTAAATCGGCGCAGTCTGTCTCTGAATTAAATGATTTTGTTAGGGCTAAAGGGTTAGTTCCATTCGTCCAAGTCGCAATTGGCGACGGAATTCCAAAAAGAAGTATTGAATTTTTTCAGCATGCAATAAATAATTCTGTGACGATAAATAAGGAGAAGGAAATTACGTCTCAAGTGTTATCGATTTTAAGCGGTGAAACGACTTCTTTATACCTAATGAGGCATTTTCTATTTATGAAATTGGAATTGGCTTCAATGGTTGATGAGCCAGGGAATTATAATAATAAGTGGAAATTATTACTGGACAAAACATGTTTGTATCTGGGAAATATTTATAAGCGTTGTTCTGGTATTTCAGAAGTGCGTGTTAGTCAGGGCATGGATGTTTGGTGGGATTCCGAAACATCAATATTTTCAGTAAAAAACTTGAGTTTTGAGTTTTATCAAAACGACAGATGGAATACTTTCGAAGAACTCTCGAGCGGTACAAAGAGGGTGGTTACAATTCTTACTTCGATATTGGATTACACCGAGTTCGCCAAAATTCACTGGAAGCATTCAGAGATAATAGCAAAAGTTGCTCGCCAAAGTATTATCATGATTGAGGAGCCCGAATTGGGAATTAATCCCCATCAGCTGCACAAGCTTATGCTTTTATTAAAAGAGGAGGCAAAGGACAAGCAGATAATTGTTACTACTCATTCACCAGTGACCCTAGATGTGTTAGAAGCTAGCGAATTGGATTCTATTTTGATTTGTAGTTATTCATCAGAAGTTGGAACGAAAATTCGACCATTAGATGATCGCGAATATTCGAAAGCAAAAGAATATTTGGAAAAGGTCGGCTATTTGAGTTTATATTGGACACATTCGAATCTACAACAATTGCAGAAATAGTGCGACGAATTGGATTAATAGGTGAGAATCCGAACGATACCAATTCGTTCATTAATCTATTTACTAGGAAATATCCTGGGAAGGTTGAGTTCGTTTCTTTAATTGCTGATAAAACTGGTGGTAATTTGGACGACATCAAGCCTGAAAGCATCGTTTTAAAACAGCTAAAATTGGAATACGAGTTTGAAAAACCAAATTTTGTGGTTCTTATAAGAGACTCAGATGCATTAGAGTCTGAGTCCGACAAACTCAATGATAGATTAACGAGGATGTACAAGCTAGGATCAGCTGTGTCCCAGAATGCGATATATCTTTTATGTATTTGGGAGATGGAAACGCTTCTATTGGCTGATTTGGATCCAGTAAATAATAAGTATGGGACGACGCTAACATATCCACTATCTCCAACTGACCCAAGTGATCTTATGATGAAGAAAGAACCGAAGGAATTCCTGAAAGTTAATTGCGGTTATCATCAGAATGATTGCGCTGAGTTATTCAGGACCTTGGACTTTGAGAAGTTAAAGGCGGTAAAGTTTTTTAATGAGTTCGTTCCTAAGTTTGAGCAACGCATTTAATTCAATAGAGCATGAACTACAGAATCGAAAAAGACACCATGGGCGAGGTACAAGTACCTGCCGATAAATACTGGGGTGCACAAACGGAGCGTTCACGTAATAATTTCAAAATCGGTCCGGAAGGAAGCATGCCGAAAGAAATTATTTATGCATTCGCGTATTTGAAAAAAGCTGCCGCGCATGCGAACCATGATTTGGGCGTACTCGACGCAACAAAACGCGATCAAATTTCTCAGGTATGCGACGAAATTCTAACGGGTTCATTAGATGATCAGTTTCCATTGGTAATCTGGCAAACAGGTTCGGGAACTCAGAGCAACATGAACGCGAATGAAGTTATCGCATATCGTGCGCATGTAATTTCTGGGGGTAAACTAACCGACGAGAAAAAAGTTTTGAATCCGAACGATGATGTGAACAAATCACAATCGTCGAACGATACATATCCAACGGCAATGCACATTGCTGCGTACAAACTGGTTGTCGAGAATACAATTCCCGGAATGGAAAAACTCCGTGATACTCTCGATAAAAAAGCGAAGTCATGGAATCATGTTGTGAAAACCGGTCGTACGCATTGCATGGATGCAACTCCATTGACGCTTGGACAGGAATTTTCCGGTTATGTACAGCAAATAACCAACAGTATCCGCGCGATCAAAAATTCATTGGAGATGGTGAAGGAACTTGCGCTCGGAGGAACTGCCGTTGGAACAGGACTGAATACACCGAAAGGATATGATGTTCTTGTCGCGAAAAAAATAGCGGAGTTTACGAAACTCCCTTTCATAACAGCTCCGAATAAGTTTGAAGCACTTGCGGCACACGATGCAATGGTCGAGCTTTCTGGAGCGCTGAAACGTTCTGCTGTTTCATTGATGAAAATTGCGAACGATATCCGACTGCTAAGTTCTGGCCCGCGATCCGGAATTGGCGAAATTGTAATTCCCGACAACGAACCCGGTTCTTCCATCATGCCGGGGAAAGTAAATCCTACTCAACCTGAAGCATTGACAATGGTTTGTGCACAAATCATGGGCAATGATGTAGTTGTTTCTATTGGTGGATCAAATGGGCATTTTGAACTGAACGTATTCAAACCTGTAATCGCGTATAACGTTTTGCAAAGTGCGCGATTACTTGGTGATGCGTGCGTTTCGTTTAACGACAAATGCGCGGCCGGCATGGAACCAAATCTTCCTGTCATTGAAAAGCACATGCAAAATTCGTTGATGCTCGTTACTTCGTTGAACACGCATATCGGATATTACAAGGCTGCAGAAATTGCTAAGAAGGCGCACAAGGAAAATAAAACGCTTCGCGAAGCGGCAATTGAACTTGGTCACGTAACCGCAGAGCAATTTGACGCGTGGGTGAAGCCAGAAGATATGGTCGGTACTCTTTGAGAATTCTCTCTGAATAATTCGGGAACTGATTTTTATCTGGTAGTACCTTCATCGCATCTGGCGTGATCCACGGATTGCTTCATGAGGATGGTTCCTTATCTTTATCGTATGAGTTTTGAGCGTTTTATTTGTCGCAAAAAATTACTCCAAATTGCTTTTCTGGCGATTACGCTTGTTGCACCTGCAATTCTTTATTCGCAGGACACTACAAAATTTGT
>CAZBYM010000232.1:3118-6700 GCA_964495745.1 uncultured Chryseobacterium sp.
AACGCGAAATTGTCATTGAAGACAAGAGATATCGGGTGTACAACAACTGGGTAACTTTTGGTGCCGGTGGAGAATTCCATTCGGAAAATCCAAGAACTCAATTTGCGCTCGCGATGAATTATCAGTTCCATATCAAAAAACATTATTTCAATTTGGGTGGACTGGTATCTGGCGACGGATTCGGAATTTGGAACAATTACAGTGGACACGTAGGCTATGTTCCATGGCGTAAAGAGAATGAAAAAAGAAACTTGGCCGCATTCATTTCCCTGGCGTATACTTTCGGTTACGATTATGTTTACGCCGGATATTATGCTCCATACCGCTGGGACCGTGTTGGTCTTTACGCAGAATTTCAGTACACGATGAAGCTTCAATACGCTGTTGGAATTGGCCCAACATTTTTTGTGGACGTCAATCAGAAACGGACTTTAGTAGGAATTCGTCTCGATGGATATTTATCTGGAGCGTATCGTGGTTATGTGAAAGGGAAAGCTCCCATCAAACCACAGCAGTAATTACTCTTTTGGCTCTCCGATTTTATTGTAGAAACGCTCAGGAGATCGTTTGCCATCGGGTTGCACATCGTAAACATGCTCTTTATTGAAAATCAATTTCGCATTTACATCCAGCGAAATCACATTCATCGAATCTTTTTGCGATTGTACTAATTCAGGAAAAAGTTCATGCAACTCATAGTGTCTTCCGTCGGTGAATGGCTCCATCACTAAAAAACTATCCTGTTCTATGTGCCACTTCCCTATGGAAATAAAAAATTTTGTCCCTGGACAAAAACTCTTTTCAGCTTTGAACATCATCACCGAATCAGGACGTACCGTCAATGTAATCTTATTGTTATCCCATTGAACAGGATTTTGCCAAACACCAATAGGGCTGACTATTTCTTTTGGTTTGCTGTCGCAACCGGCGAGTGCAGCAATGATTATACTTGCGCCAAATAGTATTCTCATACGAATCGATCTCCTTTCGCAACTTTGACATCATTAACAAAAGCGCGGATTTGCTGTTCATCCTGTTTCTTGCAAATCAAGAGTATATTGTCAGATTCAACAACGATGTAATCTTCCAAACCTTCAATTACAACTAATTTGTCTTTTGGAACGTGAACAATACACCCGCTCGATTTGTACATCATCACATGCTTGCCAATGATTGCATTGCCGTTATCGTCTTTCTTGATGTGTGTGTATAGCGATCCCCACGTTCCAAGATCCGACCAGCCGATGATTGACGATCGCACGAAAACGTTATTTGCTTTTTCCATGACTGCATAATCGATGGAAATATTCTTGCATCTTCCGTAAGCATCCCGCAAAAAAGCCTCTTCTTCAGATGTATTCCATTTCTCATTTCCTTCATTAAAAATATGAGCCATTTCAGGAATGTGATCATGAAATGCTTTGATAATACTCTGAGAACTCCAGACAAATATGCCTGCATTCCAGAGAAAATCTCCGCTGCGAATAAAAAACTCAGCCATTTCATGATCCGGCTTCTCTGTAAAAGTTTTTACTTTCTTGATGCGTCGGTCTTTTTCGGAATCATCTGACTCTACGAACTGGATGTAACCATATCCGGTATCAGGCCGCGTAGGTTTTAATCCGAGTGTGATAAGACAATCATTCTCGCTCGCCTTCTTCATGCACGAAACGATGGCTTTTGTGAATGTATCTTCTTTCGTAATCAAATGATCTGATGGTGCGACAACCATTACAGCATTAGGATTTCTGCTATGGATTTTCCAGGCCGCGAAAGCAACACAAGGAGCTGTGTTTTTTCGCGCTGGTTCGCAGAGAATATTTTCAACTGGTAATGCCGGAAGCTGTTCCCGAACAAGTGTCTTGTAGCTGTCATTCGTTACAACGAGGATGTTCTCTATACTGCAAAACTTCAGCGCACGATCGTATGTCGCTTGAAGCAGAGTTCGACCTGTTCCGAGTACGTCAATAAATTGTTTTGGATGTGCAGTACGGCTCATTGGCCAGAATCTTGTTCCGACTCCGCCTGCCATAATAACACAGTAACGATTTTTCATGATTGAATTCTGGTTCAGGAAAGTTTTGAAAGCGCTTTTTCAAGACTCTGAATTATAGCTTCAGCATCTTCGATTTTACAGGTGCCCACAGATAGTCTATACCAGTTTGAGTCTGATGATGAACCGAACGCATTAAAGGGAACTACAGCAACTTTAGCTTCATTCAAAATATAGCTGGTCACATCTTTCGTTGTGCTAAGTACATTGCCCTCAGCAGTTTTTTGTCCGTGAAGCGCGAGTTGGATCGTCAGATAAATAGCGGCTTGAGGCGCAATGGAATCAACGCGATAACCTTTTGCTTTCAGCGATTGAATTCCTTTGTGAAAAGCAACAAGGCGACTGTTTACTTTATCCTTGATGTCAACAAGAAACTTGTCATACTGATCAAGGTTATTCAAATATCGAGCGGTTGCAACTTGTTCTGCTTTCGGTGCCCAAGCTCCAACGTGCGAGAGAATTGATTTCATTTTATCAATGATCCGCTTTGGTCCCATGGCCCAACCAACACGTACGCCTGTAGCAGCAAGAGATTTCGAAATTCCATCTACAAAAATGGTGTACGCCCGCATTTCCGGTCGCAGCGTTACTGGATCATGATGTTTAACTCCACCAAATGTCAAGGCCCAATAAATTTGATCGTACAACAAATAAAGTGGTTTAACTCCAGGTCCGCGACGGGCATTTTCGGCAAGAATCAAATCGCAGATTTCAGTAAGTGATTCTTTTGTGAATGTAGTTCCTGTTGGATTTAGCGGAGAACAAAGTGACACCATGGCAACGTCTTTCACATAAGGAGCTAGATCGCTGGCATTGGGCATGAAATTATTCTCCGGCTTTGTTTCTACCACAACCTGATGAGAATAATCACCCGAGTTCATATGCGTGTAGTGATTATTATTCCATGAAGGCACTGGAAACAAAACTTTTTCACCAGCATTCAAAACAGTTCTGTAAATCGCATAAATGATTGGACGTGCACCGCCAGCAATAAGAAATTCATCAGCTCCATATTTCAAGCGCTGACGTTTTTCGATCAGATTAGCAACGGCTTTTCGCAATTCTGCAACACCATCAGCTGCGGGATAATTCGTCTCATCTTCTTCATACGCTTTAATAATCTCACGTTTGAGTTCAGCTGGAATCGGAAATATTTTCGGATTGAAATCTCCAATGGTGAGATTGTAAACCTTCTCGCCATTCTTGATTTTCTCGTTGACTTCTGCCGCTAATTTGATGATTTCAGATCCGATGAGCGATTCGGCCATTCGGCTTACTGTCAATTCGGTTTCCACTGGTGCTGCTGTTGTGTTGCTCATAATGAGTGCGTGTGGCGTTAGGCCAGACGAAGGTACGAAAATAGGGACTTTCATCTGTTAGATTCCGGTCTTTCAACATCCTTCTTTTCCAGAGTTTTGCACGAATAAATTAGTGAAAAACTGGAGTGGACTGAAACTGAATTCACTCGATTAGACAACCATTTTATCGATCTTCGTCTTTAATAAAAGCCAACTTTGTGAGGAATATCA
>CAZBYM010000233.1:0-6698 GCA_964495745.1 uncultured Chryseobacterium sp.
GGCGTTCAATTGGACAAATACCAGGTTTTGGATTCCTTGGGTGCTGTAGTTCCTGATCCAACTAATCCTGGCACAGCTGCGCCACCCTTTCGTTTCAGATTGCAATGTGGAGATGAACTCCTTGCTGTTAGTGAAATTACAACATATCCATTAGCGACAGATGCCTACAACGATATCGTTAATAAAGCCGTTCCAATTATTACTGCTGAATTTTACAATAATCCAGAATCAAACCGGTACAATCTGGAATGTTTCATGGATAAGTACATTACTACGGGAATCTCTGACCCTGAAATTATTCCCCCACTACCCAATCCACTTGATCCGTGTCCGCAAAAATACATATGGCATTATACTTTGAATAATGGTGAGATTCCATCAACCAGTCTTTTGTTTGGTGAACTCTCTGGACTATATCAGGACAGTCTTCCAGGCGATGCAGCAGATCAAGCACTAGAGAACAAAGAAAGAATGCTGATGGATATGCTTCGCACAGCATCCGATATTTCAAATTATCGATTTGGTATCAACATCACAATGGAAGAAGTTTTCACTGTAGTTGATCGTTGTGGTGATATAATAGGAACCAGCATTGAAGAGGATTTCAATTTCCCGATTCAGCAACAACTAATGCAGATGTTTGCATTATCCTTGCCGATTAGCGTTGTGGCTTCTGATGGAAACGATGGAATCTATACAATGATGGCAAGTGCTGCAATGGATACTGTCAATACACAGTTGTTAAAGGTTCAGGTTTTACAAACAATTCCGTCTGGAATTGTAGGAGGTTTCATTCGATATGAAATCAACAGTTCTATGCCTGTGATTTTTCGGCCAATGATAATTGAAGCAAACAAGGCCGATAATTTTTTCAAAGTAAACAAGGATCTGCATCGAATTGTATTTCCAGGAGAAAAAGTGTTTGTTGAAACTGGAGATAATGAAGGTGATTACACTGTTATTAAAGTGGTTGATGCTGGCACCGACTCGTTTGTGTATGTAAAGGAAAGAATTCCTTCAACAATTGCCAGTTCAATTCTTGCATACACGAAGTTGCTTCCGATTTACAAACTCAACCAGTCGCCAGACCCTGTATACAATTCGTTCTATGTTAAACCTGGAGCTGATGAAGTTGCGGCTCAAGAGTTGGCAGATTGGATCAAGGCGAAATTCTTCAGTCATGAAGGAATGCATGTGGTTGAACACATTTTGCTCCGCCCGAAATACAATCAATCCGGACCTCCATTACCAATTTCAGCGGCCAACAATAATGAACTGAGCAGTACCCCACCTTTAGGCAATGCTACTTTCCTCAAACAATTTCCTGTGGCTGGTGTTGACCAAATCAATAAGCGGTTCATATTCAACGGGAATTTTGCTGCAGATTTTTCTCCTCTCCAAAAAATAAGAATAGTTGGCTCCTTTGCAAACGATAATAATTATACAGTTCGCTATGCGACGAACGTAGGAGCAACAACTGAAGTCACAATCTATGAGGGAATTCCTGATGCAACACTTCCTAATGGTGACTTGCAGTATTCGAAAACGCTTGTAATCAATTCGGTTCCTGCGCCAAATCAGATTGTGATAACGGACCCATTGTTCGCGAATCCATTAAATGCAGAACTCTTCATTACAGGATCGTTGGATGAGGAAAACGATGGCAAGTTTGTAATTTATATTACCTCAAGCCTTGGAGGCAATCAATACAACTTGGAATTCAGTACTAAGGTGGCGATGATCATTGATGATTTTCTGCCAATTGATTTAGACAATGGATGCAAAATTTGTCGATATGAAGATCCGTATTCTTATATCGTAACTGTAATACTTCCCGCATGGCAAGGACGTTTCTACAATCAGGACTTCCGGAAATTCTTTGACAAATCTGTCCGTTTGGAATGCCCTGCACATGTTGTTCTGAACATCTGCTGGATAGACTGTAAACAGATGGGTGAATTCGAATTGAATTATAAAAAATGGTTGCAAACCCAAGCGACAAAAACTATTGACAAACTTGAACTTTCCAACTCTCTCAATAAAGTAATCGATGACATTGTACACTTGAGAAGTGTATATCCTGAAGGAATTCTTCACGATTGTGAATCTGATCCCGAAGGAGAGAATGCCATCATCCTTAATCAAACTATTCTTGGTAACCTGTAAACGGTGATATAACATGAGCCACACACTATCTCTTAACAACTATCCGGTATTTGAAAACAACCAGGTTCTGACGAGCACACAGCTCAACGAACTGGCAACATACCTTGATCAGCAAACACGACTTACAAGGGTGCGCCTGATCGGCATCGGTACCGTTTGCGGGCTGATTCCTGGCTATGATACTGTCACGAATAAACTCACGATAACTGAAGGCACTGGTGTGACATCAGAAGGGTATTTGATGGAAACCGGCGCGTGCGAATTCACAAAATATCGTGTGTATACGCTACCAACTTCCGTTGAGTATGAACCGTTCATCAATCCGAATACATCAGTGCAATATCCCTTGTGGGAGCTATTGCCTGCAAGTTATGTCCCTGTTGGTACCGAGACTGTTGTTCCCCTTGATTTCACTTTCGTGAATGGAGTAACGCCAGGAAAGAAAAAAGTTGTCTTGATGTTTCTCGAGTGCGTGGATGTTGAAAACGACTCATGTCTTGGCAAAAGCTGCGATACGTTTGGAGCTGAACGCACATTGACATTACGTAAACTGGTAATCACTATTGATGATCTTAATATTCTTCTTGCGAAATATGGCAGTGTAGATCTGACATACACCGCAAAATTCGACTTGCCCGATTTACTTTCGACGAAACCATTATTTAACCCAGCGCTCTCGCATAGTAAAGACTACTTCCAGTTCTCCCAGAATTTTGCGAATTCTGCAGCAAGTGTTTACAAGAGAATTCCAACTGATCCGCAGGATATTCTTCCTGTGTTGCGTCAAACATACACCATCTTTCAGCCGATCCTGAAAGACGTTTACAACAACGTCAATCCCTTCCTCGACACACAGATTCCTAACCTGAATATTTGGAACGAAATAATTACCGGAGTAAACAGTCCGGTTAACGGCCCAAGTTATTTTGGGGTTCAATATTTTTATGATTTCCTGCGTGATCTTATTCTTGGATACAACGAATTCCGCGATGCCGCCTTCGAACTCATGTCAGAATGCTGCTTCGACACCCACCTGTTCCCGAAGCACCTTCTGTTAGGCGAAGCCATCGTTGTAGATCCGGACAAACCATCTCAGTACAGGAATAATTTTGTTGGAATTCCTCTTACCCCTCAACAACGCTCCGCTAAAGCAACACTCATTGCCTATCACGTTCGTCTCGCCTTAATGGTTCGAATGTTCGATGTTGGTGTAATTCATAATCCAAGTACGACTGTTCCTCCAATAACACGCATCACTCCAAGTTTTGAGAAGTGGGGTAAACTTTCGCAACGTTCGATTCCGTTCTACTACAAAATCAATGATGTAGATCCGTTGCTCGGCAAACTGGAACGCGTCTGGAATTACCAAAATGTTTTGCGCAACAAAGACAGGAGCGGAGAATATCCGATTGTTGCTTATGGCAATCAGAGCGCAAATCAAACTGCTCCAATTGATCCTATACAAACTCCCTTGTTCTATGATCAGGATCAATTCACTTTTCTCAGAATTGAAGGGCATCTTCGCAAAAGTTACACCTCAGTATTGGCGGAACTGGAAGCGATCAAGAATAATTTCGATCTTCCGTATAATGTAGTTGCGGTTCGACTTCAGGGCACCGCTACACCATCGGAAATAATGGGCCGTTGCAATTTCAGCGATTTGCGTTCCCAGTACACGGCGAACCGGAATGAACTGCTTTGTAAGCTGAATCGATTCTTTGACCATTTTTTCACTTCCCCAACAGATGGCATATCTTATCAAGTAAAACAAGCCCCTGCCTTTGTAACAGCGTTGTTCGCAGCTGTTCCAACACCGAATGGGAATGGAAATTCTTCTGCGGCATTTCTACCAGCCTACTATGCTTTGCCTGGTCAATCCATTGCCCGAGTGGCGCAGCCTTTTCAATACACACCTGCCAGAACAGTAGACGTGCAAGGAGATTTGTTCAGTTATCTCACTCAATTGATGAATCGATTGATTCCGCTTTGTCAGACAGAAGAATTACTCCCTGAAGAGTTGGATGATTTCGATTATGGCGCCGACAATACTAATACTGATACGAGCTTTATTGGATCATACGTTGAGGCAATTTCACTTGCAAATATTTGCAAGGCATATATCAATCAACTGAACGACCAGATCACGCATAGTACACGCAATCGATTCACTCCGGAACTTTATTTCACATATACGCAGTGGGTACAAGAACAGATGTATTTCCTCAACGAACTGATCACAGATTGTAAGTTCCGAGCACTGGAGGCGATTTACTATACATTGCAGTATCGTATCGGATATCTTCAAACGAATGACCCTACGCTATTTTCAAATTTCATCACTCGCAATCCGGGAGTTGAACATCAGGCTGGGGTAAAGTACGGAGGTACGTTCATCCTCGTTTATCCTGGAACACCTTTGAATTTTACGATCAAAACGAGAAATCAACTTGCGGTTCAGTTTCAGGACATAAAAAATCTAACTGTACAAAAATCTTTGTTGCTTGCAAAACGTGGTCGCTCTGCGGCTGACAATGCAGAATTAGCACTTGTTGAAACAAAACTTTGTGAATACTATACACAGGAGGCCACTTCACCAGTACGACCAGTCAATTTGGGTGCAGCTACTTCTGCAATATCAGTCCGCCGGATAGCGATTCGTCAAGACGATGTGGTTGCAGATTTCTCTTTGCCCTATCTCACCAATTGTAATTGTGAGTGTGACGATATTCCAGCTCCGACAACAGCAGAGTTGAATCTTCCAGCAATTGCAATGCCGGTGTTCTACAATTACAATCTTGGTGATTTTGCGTTTGCCAAGGACGTTCTTGCTCAAACAACCGGATGCACCTCTCCTGCACAAGTACAAATTGACGTTCGGCCTTTCATCAACTTTGATGCTGGAGCAATTCGCGACACAATGCTGATTTTGAAATTTGTTGTGAACGGAGCAACACCTGTCACTAATTTCGATTCGCATGATCTGGCTTCATCTTCGATCACAACCGGTAACGGAGGAACAGCATTGATTACTTCAGGCGCGTCGAACTACCAGATTATCACTTACACGCCGCCGAAAAACTTCCTTGGAATTGACACTTTCGAATATGTATTTGAAGTGTATTCATTCCAAAGCAATATTCTACTTCGTTCAAATAAGGCTTCGGTAATTGTTGATGTTCACAATCGTTGTTCCATTGCAGTTCAAAGTACCGCAGGACAGGGCACCGTTGATCCCAGGTAATCGCATGTCATAGATTCTTAATTCGCCCTTGAAATATGACTGGAAACAATCACCTCCTGCAAAAAGTCACGTTTGAAATAGGACTGGCTTCGCAGGAGGGTGCGTTCGAAATTCAAAACCGGATTTCGAGCGCGTTCCAGTCGGGAATTATTCGAGAGCTCGAGCGATTGTTTGATCAGCATATCAGAACTGATCAGGTGATTACAATTGAAAAAATCGAAATCGATCTAGGAACCATTACCTCTGCTCGGCTAGAAGAAGAATTTTCAGTCGCTTTGGAGAAAGAGCTGGAAAATTTCTTAGTCACGCTCAAGGAAGAAATTCGTCAGAACAATTCGAGCACTTCTCAACCACAACATATCAGGATTCGATTAACTCAAAGTAACAATCCGAATTTTGAATGCGAGGTTACCATTTCTCCTGAACATCTTTCACATTTCGAAAAAGTTGCACACCTTCTGGAATACGGAATACTGCCGATTTCCAATTTTAGCAGTGGGAAAAGTCGTCTATCCGATTTGATTGCTTCGGTATTGAGTGAACAACCGGAAAGATTTGTTCAATTCTTAAATAAACACTCACGACAGCCTATCATCCTTCAGCGATTAGCACTCAACCTTACCGAGCCTCAACTACAGTATTTGGCTGCGCTATTGGGTTGTCCATTCTCATTCGATTTGAAAGAATTGATTGCAGAATTTGTGTTGTATTGTAAGAAACTGAATATTCACACGTCAGACTTCGCGAAATCGGGAGCGAAAAATGTTTCCGAAATAACACGAATGATGTGGTTGCAGGTTTTATCCTTTTATGTTGGAGGAACAAAAAATAGTTACGAGACCCCTAGTTCTGCCAAAGATCCAAAGATTGCGTTGCTGGCACATGTCATCCTGAACGAAGAATTAGCAACGAAAAAAGTTGTCGAATTCGGAAATCAAATAGGTACCCTTAGTAAAACTTCTAAAATAGGAAAATTAAAATCGACAGAATTTGAACAGGCTTTGCAATCAGCAGTTCTAGACTTTGTTAACAAGAACCAAAGTGTATTAGCGTCAGAATCACAAGAAGAGCTACGACCCAGCGTCATCGCAACAAAATCTCAGAACGAACTTGAGAAGCCACCAGAAATTGAAAGCGGAATATATATTCGTAATGCCGGACTAGTTATACTCTACCCTTACTTAAAAATCTTCTTTGCCAATCTTGGTTTACTTGACGGTAAGCAATTCAAAAACCCTGAATCATCATGGAAGGCAATTCACCTGCTGCAGTATGTGTGCGGATTTGAACT
>CAZBYM010000234.1:0-6647 GCA_964495745.1 uncultured Chryseobacterium sp.
GGTCGCCAACAAAGGAATCTGTTCAACTCGATCTTGGGCATGCTCGATCAATCGGCGGCGGTGATTATGCGCTCGCCACAAATTCTTCACAACACATTCTAAGTACTGGAATCGGAAAAGACATTCGGATTGTGCGGGTTTATCCTGATACAATTATTATTGGATTCGAAGGTAAAATGGAGAAGCGCGTGCCTGTTCGCCCACGAGTGACTGTGAATTGCTCGCCAATGTTCCGACTCGGAGATAGTATTCGTGTAACACCTGAATATGTAACGATTAGCGGACCGGAAGCTTTGCTCGACAAAATCAGTTTCGTAGAAACGGAAGGGCGTGAATTCAACGACGTCAATGCGAATATTTCCGAAGATTTGAAATTGATTTTGCCCGAAGGAATAACACAGGTAAGTGTTCAGCCATCCATTGTTAAAGTTATCGCGGTTGTTGGAAAATACACCGAAGGAAGATTTACGATTCCATTAAGTACAATTAATGTTCCTTCGAATGTCGATTTGAAAACGTTCCCGGATAAAGTGGATGTCATTTTTCAAGTGCCTGTTGAAAATTATTCTGTGATTAAGCCGGAAATGTTCCGCGCCGTCGCAGATTATCGAAAAGTTCAGAAAGGAAGTCAAAGTCTTGAAGTTGAAATTGTGAAACAGCCGTTGTATATCCGCAATTTGAAAACGGAACCTGCAAGAGTGGATTTTATCATTCGGAAATAGCAATGACGATTACCGAACAGTTCACAGAAATTCTTGTTGAATATCCGCGGAGGACAATATTATCAGACTCGAACGGCGCTTATTCGGCAGAACAAATTTATAACACAACTCAGTTCATTCTTTCAGAGGAACTCAACGGTAAATCTTTTTCCGGAAAACGTATTGCTGTTTTTTGTCATCCGGGATTGAGTTACGTTACATCTATGATCGCAGGATGGATGAGTGGCGCAATGATGGTTCCGCTGTGCATTACACATCCCGAAGGTGAATTGCAACATGTGCTAACTGATGCAAACCCGGAAATTATTTTCGCGGATAAAGACATTGCGAAGTTATTGCCAAAAACCAATGCTAAAATTATTACTCCGGATTTTCGTTCCTCTTGTAAAGAACCAACTCCAGCGAATTACAGCAACCCTCTGGTTTCTGATCCTGCGTTGATGCTTTACACCAGTGGAACAACTGGTAAAGCAAAAGGTGTTGTGCATTCACATGCATCGTTGGTTTCGCAGATAACTTGTCTTGTTGATGCATGGCAATGGACAGAAAGTGATCGCATATTGCATTTTCTTCCGCTACATCATACGCATGGAATAATCAATAAGTGGTTGTGTGCGCTTTGGGTAGGTGCACGCTGCGATATGATGGAGAAGTTTGATGCGCAAGAAGTGTGGAATAAGATTACAAATGAAAAGTATACCGTTTTTATGGCTGTTCCGACTGTTTATGTGAAGATGATTGACGCAACGGTCTGGTCAAACTTCGACTCCGCTCAGTCTGACAATCGAAACGATGAACCAGTGTTGTTGAAAAGGCATGACTTCTTTTCGACATTTCGTCTGATGGTTTCCGGAAGCGCGGCATTACCTGTTAGCGTTCTCGAAAAGTGGAAAGAAATTACGGGCCACACTTTGTTGGAGCGTTACGGTATGACAGAAACAGGAATGGTATTGTCGAATCCGTACAAAGGAGAACGAAAAGCAGGTGCTGTTGGTCAGGTTCTTCCAGGAATGGAAGTTCGAATCGTGAATGAGAGTGGTGAAGTGGTTGACGAAGAAGGAGAATTACAAGTCAAAGGAAAAAATCTTTTTGACTGCTATTGGAATAATCCCGCCCGAACGACTGTTCAGTCGGGCGGGAATTTCGAGACAAAGAAGAGTTTTACTAAGGATAATTGGTTCAAAACTGGTGATATGGTTCGGCTTGAAAACGGATACTATTACATCATTGGTCGTTTATCAACTGACATAATCAAAAGTGGTGGCTACAAGATTTCTGCTTTGGAGATTGAATCTGTTCTCCTGGAGAATCCTAATGTGAAGGAATGTGCAGTATGTGGGCTTGCAGATGAAACATGGGGCGAGAAAATTGGAGTTGCTATTGTTTGGAAAGAACAATCGCATTCGTTGGAAGAAATTAGGGATTGGATGCAAGATAAATTGGCTTCTTACAAATTACCAGCAGTATTAGTGAATGTCGACCAACTTCCGAGAAACGTCATGGGAAAAGTCATGAGAAATGAGATCAGGTTATTGTTGCACAGAAATCATGAATGAGTTTACTTCTTTATATCATATTTCACCTTCTTGAAACCCGTATATTTGCCAAAATTCCCACAACATGAAATACATTGCAACTTTATTTTTAGCAGTAGTCATGATGACTTCCTGCGGAGATGGCGGTAAATCACCAGCAAGCGATTCTGCGAAAAATGATTCAGTAAACGTTTCTTACTTCGGAGATACTATTACTCCTGATGGTTCGATATCCGCTGCTGAATTGAAAGACAAACTCGGCGCGCAGGCAGCTATGAATTGTAAAGTTGAAGGAACAATCGAATCTGTTTGTCAGAAAAAAGGTTGTTGGACAGAAGTTGCATTGAATGACAGCGAATCTGTCCATGTAACTTTCAAAGACTATGCATTCTTCATTCCAAAAGATGCTTCCGGGAAGAAAATCATCATGGAAGGTGTTGCTAAGTATGACACAACCAACGTGGAAATGTTGAAACATCTTGCTTCAGATGCAGGAGAACCACAATCAGAGATTGATAAAATTACTGAGCCGGAATACGACATGGTATTTGAAGCGAGTGGTGTAATTATCAAAGAGGAATAAGAGCATGCGAATACTTTTGATTTCGATTATTTCTTGCCTGTTATTCGTTGCGGGTTGCGGTGAAGAAGAAACGGTGCAGAACGCTGACTCTGCGAAACAGGCTTGTGCACCGAAACCTGTGAATCCGAACGGTGATAGTGAACTTGCAATTCTTATGCGCGAGATGGCCAACTGGACTGATTCCTGCAAAGCGACGATTGTGTCCGGAAGAATAATTCCAGCAAAACCGGAAAAACTCAATACACTTCACACTGCTAAGCGTACTGACGAGACAATCGACGTGTCACTTTTCAATTCAATGGCAAGTTTGTATCAAAGCAAGGTGTCAGAGTTTGAAAAATCTAACTCCGCGAACAAGACTGAAATGTTTAATGCAATGGTCGGCGCTTGCGTAAGTTGCCATGAGAATTTTTGTCAGGGCCCGTTGGTACGCATCAATAAGATGTTGATTCCAATTCAGTAAGTACATATTCGTACATCTACTTTATTCGTCTTTTTGCCAAACGAAAGGAGGAGTGTTTATTTTCGGATTGGCAATTTTCGGCAAGTGTTGTCTTCATTACTCACCGCGCTTTTGCTCTCGCTGCGTTTTCAGTATTTGATTCGATCAACGATTATGAAAATGCTTCCTGTGCTGTAGGATTAACACGGCCCAGCATTGCTTACAAACTTGGCAGGTATAAAGAGTCGAATGGACTATTACTGATTATGAGGCAGTAAGTTTTCGATTTGAATGACAAATATCTACTAGCTAACTTTTATTATCAACGAGGCGTTACTCAATCCAAGTTGCAAAAGCATCCACAAGCGTTAATTGATCTTCATGCCGCACTTTTGTTGTTTCGGGATGTACGAAGTTTCAGTGACGCAAGCAGTACGTAACATGATCTATTAATAACACATCACGAAAATGAAAATAATGATAGTGCATATTTCTACGGCACACTTTTATGAAGCTAAATGATTCATTGTTTACCAGTAACAAGCTTGACCAGATTGCAGAAATCGAGTCGCGCAAGCTATCAGATGAGAAAGACAAACTATTGTTGCAAGGAGGAAAATTGAGAAAGGAAATAGTGCTATCGATGTGCGAGTACGTATTAATTCCGGATCAGTTATTGCAGGAATAGTTGGAATAAAGAAGTTTGCTTACGACATTTGGGGTGATACAGTTATTATTGCTTCAAGGATGGAAAGTGTAGGAGTCATTGGGCAACAAATGTATCATCATCGACGTATGAATTAGTAAAGGATAAGTTTATAATCATCCCACGAGGGAGAATTGATATAAAAGGAAAAGGTGAACTACGGATGTATTTCGTGGTTCCGGCAGAAACAGAGCAAGTTATGGATTACGTTGGAGCGAAAGATTTAGTTATTGATCAGTTGAAAAGCGGATTGTCTGCTGAATACTATTATCATAGTGTCGGTCACACTTTGGATGTTTTGAAAGCCACCGATTTTCTCATCAAAGAGGAAAACATTACCAACGATGAAATTGTAACATTACTTAGAACTGCTGCAGTTTTTCATGATGTTGGATTCCTCCGACAGTATAATCTGAACGAAGCTGAGGCATCCAAAATGGCAGCAGAGTTGCTTCCGCGATTTGGTTATTCCGGAGATCAAGTTAAAATTGTTCAACGTTGCATTATGGTCACGCAACTTGGTTCTGAACCTCAGGATTTGCTCGAAAAAATTATCAAGGATGCAGATTTCGATAATTTGGGTCGCGATGATTATTGGGATGTTTCAATCATGTTGCGCAAAGAATGGGAATGTGTTGGAATCAAAAAAACGGACGCCGAATGGTTTGCTTTGCAAATTGATTTCCTTTCAAAACATGAATATTATACCGAGACGGCTAAACGTACTCGAGGGCCTGTCAAAATGGGTCATGTTGAAGTTCTGAAGAAACTGCTTGGCAAACTTCAGGACAAGCCGAACTAGGATTATTGCCCTTAATTTTCTTCATTTTGTGATTAAGAAAGCGCTGTCTGTGTGCTTTTTGTCGGTTTTCACATTTTTTGTTGTTTTCTTGAATTATTTTTTTCGACACACAGTATGTTGTTATTCAATGATTTGTGTCATAATTTGACTAGAGCAATTACGATAAACACGAACTATTTCTCGACGAGTATTGCTTTTGTGTCGACTAACACCTACTTTTGCACCCGAATTAATAACCCTAATAAATAACCCAAAATCAATGAAAAGCCTTTATCGTGTACTTCCACTAGTGTTAGCCTTGTTTGTATTCTCCGGCGTAATTGCCATGCTTTCAATTCTTAGCTAGTCGAATAAAAAAATCCGGTGGCAACGGCAAATTGCCACCTCAACAAAAAAAAACATGAAGTCAATCTTCCGTATCCTTCCCCTTGTAAGTGCAATTTTACTTTTCTCTTGTGCAAAAGAAGAAGTGGCGCCTTCAACCCCAGGCAATACTTCAACTGTGCATGTAGAGTATCGTGTTACTGCAGTAAGCGGCCACATGACAGTTTATCAACTCGTTCCTTCACAGGGCGCGTCGATAGAAGAAAAAGTAGAAGCTGACCGGATGACCTATTCGTATGAGTTTGATGTTTACAGTGGAACTGCGGTTCGACTTAACGCAAGCAATACGAATCCTGGTCCCGAAGAAGTGATTGCAGAGATTTACGTGAATGACGTATTGCTGGTAACAGCATCGGCGAATGCCCCAGGCGCACACGCGCTTGCCGAAGGCGTAGCACGCTAATCAAACCCATGACTGCTGAAAAGCAGTAGTGGATATGGAATGATACTCCTCTCTCGTTGCCGGGAGGGGAGTTTTTGTTTTGTGGGGTAGAGCGAATTGCCGCAGAGTCCGCAGAGACCGCAAAGCAAGGCGCAGAGAAAAATGAAGAGTCGATTGTTCTGCTTAGAAAACAAGTTATTTTTCGAATAGTATTTCGAACTGATCGAAGGTAATTTTCAACGAGTCAAGAGTCTTGAGAAACTTTTGCTGAGATATCGGGCCAATTACAATTTCATCATAGTTGTAATACATGCTGTCCTTTCGCTCATCGAACCAATAATATTCATCATTACTTGTTGCGAAAATGTAATGTTGGTAGACGCCAACTTTGTCTACATTCATAACTCTTCCTATTCCGCAGTTATTTCCAAGATCGTAATGCAAGGTCCATCCGTCAATGTAGACAACTTGATAATTTTCAGAGACGTCTATGCCCGAGTTGCAACCGAATAGCACAACTGTAAAGGCAATTACAAGATATCTGGAAAAGTCTACTTTTTTCACCCAATTACATTCTTCACATCAAAGTCTTTGCGCCTTCCTTTGCGGTCTCTGCGCCTTTGCGGCCATCCTAACTATGCTCTCTGAAAATCCGATTCAGCCATTTCAACATTAAGAAAATCATCGCTGCGGCTGCTCCAAGTAAGCAGAAATTTACGAGGAAGAAATTCGCTTTGTTCTCATAACCATCCCAAAGTGTGGCTAGAATTCCGGAAAGTTTATTTCCCAATGATGTCGAGAGGAACCAACCACCCATCATCAATGCTGTTAAGCGGGGAGGAGAGAGTTTGGAAACAAGACTCAATCCCATCGGGCTCAGTAACAATTCTCCAATAGTAATTACTCCGTATGCTCCAATGAGCCACCACGCACTAACTTTCACCGCACCATTGTCGCCTGCGTAAACAGCGCCAACCATTACTAATGTTGAAAGTGCACTGATTACAAGTCCCCATCCGATTTTCGCTGGAGTTGTTGGCTCTTTTCCTTTTCTTCGAGAATAGCCAGAGCTTCTGCCCACGTTACCGGTC
>CAZBYM010000235.1:0-6629 GCA_964495745.1 uncultured Chryseobacterium sp.
ACAGCATTCACAAAATTTCCGAAGTCTTCAGTTGGTCCGATTTTGAATGACGCAATGTCTTTTTGAATTCCGGCTTTCACTTCTTCCCACAAATTCGAAGGAATGTAAGCACGAGAAGCAGCAGAACATTTTTGTCCCTGATATTCAAATGCACCTCGTGATATTGCCGTGACTACAGTTTGTGCTTCTGCAGATTTATGCACCATGATGAAATCTTTTCCACCTGTTTCACCAACGATACGCGGATACGATTTGTACTTGTGAATGTTGTTGCCAATCGACTGCCAAATGCTCTGGAAAACTTCAGTTGATCCTGTAAAATGTATTCCGGCAAAATCGCGGTGATTGAAAATAACTTCCGCTGCATCCGGTCCTGATGGATAAATCAAATTGATGACACCATCAGGAACTCCGGCTTTCATGAAAATTTCCATGAGAACGTTTGCGGAATACACTTGAGTGTTGCTCGGTTTCCAAACAACAACATTGCCCATCATCGCGCAAGAGGTTGGAAGATTTCCTGCGATGGCTGTGAAGTTGAATGGTGTTAATGCATAAACAAATCCTTCGAGCGGACGCCATTCCAGGCGATTCCACATTCCGGGAGAAGAAGCGGGCTGTTGTTTGTAAATCTCCTGCATGAAGTGAACATTGAAGCGAAGGAAGTCAATGATTTCACAAGCAGAATCAATCTCGGCCTGAAACGCGCTTTTGCTTTGTCCAAGCATGGTGGCCGCGTTCAGTTTCGCACGATATGGACCCGCAATAAGTTCAGCAGCTTTAAGGAAAATACTAGCGCGTTGTTCCCAGGACATATTCACCCATTTTTCCCGCGCAGATAACGCAGCATCAATCGCTTGTTGAATATGCTCTTTTCCACTCTTGTGAAAATGTCCAAGTGTGTGTTTATGATCGTGCGGAGGAGCAAGTCGCGTTTTGTTGTTGCTGCGAACTTCTTTTCCTCCAATGTACATTGGAATATCAATTTCCTGCGATCGCAAATGCGCGAGCATTTGTTTCAATTCTGCACGTTCAGGCGAACCTGGAGCATATGATTTGATCGGTTCGTTGATTGGTGTTGGGACGTTGAATACTCCTTTGGACATGATCTTGGATTTTAGGAGTTCAAAGGTAATTATTCGTCAACAGTAAATTGAGTTCTTAAATCAGCGGACAAGAACGATTTTTCCTATAATTAGGTCATCAATCCTGACAAAGTAAAGCCCACCAGCGAGGTCCCCAGTAATGATTTGTGCAACCGTTGTCCCTATATCCAATTGTTGTCTTTTTACAACTCGTCCCTCAACGTCTGTCAAGAATATGAAAGATTGTCGCACAATTTCATCTTGAAACTCAATTGTAAACAGTTCTGAAGCGGGGTTAGGAAATATTTGTAATCGTGAAAGTGTATTTGGTTCAGCAAGGGAGGTAAGGTTGTAGCATGTTGTTACCGCACAACTGATTGGAGCAACCAAGGATGAACTTGAAATCAAAGACAACGTTGTCGTAGTGTAAGTCATTGTATTCTGGATAATGACCTTTGATATACTTGAATCCAGAAGTGTAACAAATCCACAACCAATATTCCAGGCATTAGTCATATAACCACGATGATATTGGTACGGATTATTATTCGCGCTCCAACCGCATATGGCGAAGGATGTGTCTCTTTGAACTAGGACATCGGTAAGAACATGCCAAGAATTGTTTTGAATACCACGAACGAAATTCAAATTATTGTCAAATTCAATCATAAAACTATGATGATTACTTGACCATCCCCCATATCCAACAACAACAACTGAATTAGATGCTGTTACGCAAAATGAATAAGGAATGTACGATTGTAGCGAATCTCCAGTTGCCTTTACTTCAATGCAGTTGCCAGACAAGTCCATTTTGGCGACAATAATTTTTCCTCCAGATTGGCTTGGCAATTGTGATCTTCCAAGTACCCAAATAGTATTTCCTTTTACTATGCATGAAGTAAAAACGAGAGTAGTGGAGAAATCCTGATAGGATTTGCTCCATAGGCAAGTACCGTTTGAATCTATCTTAGTAAGTGTTGCATAATTGCCATCGGCCGTACCGCAAACGAAAATGTTCCCGCTTGAATCGGAGACTACATCATTATAGGAATGATTGATTGCAAGATTCCATCTGTTGAGAGTTGTCCATACAATATTTCCTGAGCTATCAAGTCTTACTAACAATCCACCGTAAACTTGTGGTTGTGGTATACCATATCCTGACGCAACACACCCGCCGTCCTTGTATGCAATTATATCGTACAGTACACCAAGAGTGTCAATTTGCCTTTCCCAGAGAAAGTCACCTTGAAGAGAAAGGCGTATGATGAATGAGTTATTGTCTCCAAAAGCAGGCCACCTCGTATTTGTACCACAGCAATAAATACTTTTATCATCAACGGCGAGGGAGTAGGCAAGATTATCATATCCCGTGTCCAAAATTATTTTCTCCCACAACAGTGTTCCGGAACTATCAGACTTAGTCAAATAAATATGATCAGAATAAGTTATGTTGCGGAATCTGCCAATTGAGAATATTGTTCCATCCGGAGCTAGCTCCTGATCTAGAATTGTGATATTGGACTGCAAAGTGCTTGTACATGAAAATTCTTGATTTTGACAAAGCGATTTCTCATGAAACAGTAAACTAGCACTTAATATAATAGTGAGAAGGTTCTTCATTTCGCGGTACTAAAACGCGGAAGAAAGTAGAAAATTGTGCGACCTCTTAATTCTGTGCTAGTGCAACTTAGTCACGCTATTTGATCTCCTTCATCTTATGCGCCAGCAAATTGAAGAAATTCGTCAAAGGACCAGTTACCATTGGCTTGATGAAAATTGGAATATCGGCTTCGAACAAAAGTTGACCAATACACGTAGAATCGCCCGTGGGAGTGATGGCAATATCTAATGTGAATGTGAACGGAACTTTTCCGCCGTCTGAAACAATATGAATTTTCGTGAAAGGTTCTTTCGAAACAATTTTCATTCCTACTGTTGCCATGTTGTTGATGGTAAACGTACACGTTTCACTTGTTGATTGCCAATTGGAAACCTGCGCAGGCATGAGCGATTGAAAATTATTGAAATCAGAAAGAAATGAGAATATCTTTTCAGCGGGTTGCTGCAAATCAACTTTATCTGTTTCGATGTTTGTCATGCTCTATTCATTTTCGATTCTCAATTTTCAAAGTGCTCAATTGAAAATTGAGAATTGGAAATTGCACATTGATTCCTATTTACCCCAGTTCGCTGGATCTTTTCTCCACGCCTCGAGTTGTTCAAGTTCACTTTCTGCAATGAGATTACTTTTCAATGCCTGTCGTATGAGTGAGCTATAATCACAGAGTGTTGTTAATTGAACTCCGGCAGCACGAAAATTTTCTTCTGCATCCGGAAATCCGTAAGTAAAAATCGCCGCCATTCCTTTTACCTCGCAACCTGCTTCACGCAACGCTTCAACTGCTTTGAGACTACTTCCGCCTGTAGAGATAAGATCTTCGATTACGACAACCGATTGACCCGACTTAATTTCGCCTTCAATGAGATTTCCTAAGCCATGTTTCTTCGGTTCTGGCCGAACATAAACAAATGGAAGTCCCATTTCTTCAGCTACTAAAACACCTTGTGCAATTGCTCCAGTTGCAACACCGGCAATTACATCAGGTTTGGAAAACGAGGCGTTTATGACTTCAACAAATTTCTGGCGAATGAAAGTTCGTACCCGGGGATGCGAAAGGGTCTTACGGTTATCGCAATATATTGGCGATTTCCATCCTGATGCCCAAGTAAAAGGTTCTGTTGGTTGTAATTTAACCGCTTTGATCTGAAGAAGAAATTCTGCAACTTTCGCAGCCGTTTCGGCATTAATCAGCATAGGCGACAAATGTATAAAGTTTTCATTAACAACAGGTGTTTTGAATTCATGACCGATGCTGGTTTTGAAGCGAATATTCCCGGAACATTGGTTGTAAACTATGATTCCACTGATACATTTTCGCTGCTGATTGATCTTGCTCATACAGAAACAGTCTTTTTTGAGAAAGTGATCGTTCTGCATTCGGACCCGTCAAGATTAATGTCCAAATTGGAAAAATTGGCAAAAGTAATTGAAGCTGCTGGTGGAGCCGTCCTGAATTCTGAAGGTAAGTTGCTCATGATTTTCAGAAATGAGAAATGGGATTTGCCCAAAGGAAAAATTGAGAAAAAGGAAACTCCGGAAAAAGCGGCTGTGCGTGAAGTGGAAGAGGAGTGCGGGATTTCGGATTTGAAAATTGTTCGCAAATTATCTCCTACTTATCACACTTACATGCAGCATGAGGAATTAATTCTGAAGAAAACATGGTGGTATGAAATGAAAACTTCTGCAAGCGAGAAACTCGTCCCGCAAGAAGAAGAGGGAATTACGAAAGTTGAATGGATGAGTGAACCTGAAGTTGGGAAAGCTCTTGGTAACACGTATCAGTCGATAATCGAAGTCGTAGCTGAATTGTAATCTACCGATCTCCAGGTTTCACTAACGGCGGTTTCTTCGGATTTATTATCCTGTACAATACATATTCCAAATCTCCGGACGGATTGTCTGCCGGAGCAGCGAAAAATTTCCCTTCCTTGTCAATGATAAATCCGGCAGGAAGTCCATACAAACTGTATTGCTCTTTTATTTTGGAATTGAAATCGTAATGCAAATTCATCCAATTGTATTTCGGATTCGCCTTCATGAATTTTTTCCAGGCAGCTGTGTCTTCATCAAGTGAAACACTCACGAACATAATTTGCTTGCCATATTTCTTCTGCAGCTCAGACATATATCGGAGCTCATTCACAGAATTCACATTCCAACTCGCGAAGAAGAAAAGGTAAATGTATTGACCTTTGTATTTGGTCAACGGATCAAATACTTCACCTTTTGTATTCACTCCGGTAAATAGCGGAGCAGGAGAACCGAATTTCAATTTCGTAAACATGGACACAATGTTTCTTGCAATCTGCCGATGTTCACTGAGCTTACTGACAATACTTACTTGTTGGGCAACTGCAATGACGCTCCGTGGATCATAAGACATGACGTAGTATAATTCTGTAAGTCCTTTCAATAACACCAATTCGCGAAGCGTGTCGTTTTTCAACCAGGGAAGATTTCGCATCGCGGCCATTGTACTGTCGTAACTCACCAAGTTGTTAATGGCGTTGAAAATCCGTTCTCCTTGCTTTTTCATCGACCAACGATACACATAGTCTTTGAAAAAATTATTGAAGAAACCCATGTATTCGTGATTGTGATATTGAATCGGTCTATTCAATAGATAGCGTTGTGCCGTTCTTCGTTCACTCTGAAAAGTTGCATTTTCCATGGACGCAAATCCGTAGTCCATCCACGTGTGGAAGTAAGGAATTTTCACCCACGTGTAATGCTTGTCCATTTCGAGGTGAAACGAATCAAGAATCAATGCAGATTGACCAACAACGAAGTACATGTATTTGTCAGAGTCGGCCCAGAAAGCATTAAACCGATCATTGAAATCGGAGGCAAGAAAATTCATGTCGGTTGAGTCTGTAGTCCAAACGGTAATTGGAACTTCGTAATTCACTTCTTTGTTGATGTGAACTTCAGGCTCGTGAGGAGGAAGATACGTCTCTGTCTTTTTCCCAGGTGTTGCAAAAACGAATCCATAAAGATTTTCGCAACGGATAAACACCCACGATATTGTTTCAATGTCAATGACAATAGAAAATTTGCCGCTGTCGCCTGTAATTGCAACCCCAAGTTGTTTTTCTGTATTCGTGATGTAATCATCGTAAATGTAAACACCCACTACCTTTCCCGAACCTTCTGCGACGCGACCAAAAATGGTGCATTCTTCTGTTTTTCCCTGAGTGAGGAAAAACAACATCGCGAAGACGGTGAAAAACTTCTTCATACTGAAATAAACCTCCATAGGAGTCCGTTGGACAAATTTTGTGCCGTGTTACAACTTAAGGTCAACTGCCGAAGGAACAAATCGAGATGCGTCTCCTCCGTTACGAACTATATCACGGATAATTGTCGAATTTATTGCGGAGAGTTCAGGAGTTGGCAAAATAAATAGCGTTTCGATGTCGTCCGCCATGGTTTTGTTCATTTGCGCGATGGCTTTCTCGAACTCAAGATCGGTTGTTGTGCGTAAACCGCGGATAATGAACTTAGCATTGTGTTTGTGGCAATAGTCAATCGTTAATCCACTGAAACTATCAACAACAACATTCTTATTTCCGGCGAAAGTTTTTTCAATCCAGAGTTTGCGTTTTTCGAGAGGAAAATAATATTGTTTGTGGGTATTCACGCCAATTGCAACAATCACTTTATCGAAAAGCGGCAGCACGCGATGTACAATCGATTCATGTCCGCGAGTGAACGGGTCAAAAGATCCTGGGAAAACGGCGATTCTTTGCATGAAAAATGTTTAGAGATTCAAAGTTAATTCAAAATCTTACGGTTTGCTGTTCAATTTTACCACGGCGATGCGGCGCACACCGCGGTGTGACATGACGCTCAAGCTCGGATCGACACGGCGATGCTTGAATTTGCAGGCAAATTCAGTACAATCCAGAAAGTATTCG
>CAZBYM010000236.1:0-6621 GCA_964495745.1 uncultured Chryseobacterium sp.
ACGATCCAAATTTCTCTACGCTTGGACTTGTACATGCGTGCGTGCTTGGATTAACAGCTGCTCCATGGAACACAAGTGCAAATCTTGAGTTCATTCCGAATATGGATGGATTCCCTAACGGACGTCGTCTTGAAGATGATGTTACGCGTATCGAGTTACAAGCTGTAGGTGGAGTTGTTTTAGCTGCAATCGGATTGTGGTATGATGATTATACTGCTGGTGGTCCAAATCCTGTTACTCCAAATCTTTTAGCAGTTCTCGGTTACACTACTGGAATTGAAGCGAACGACACTATTTTGAAACCGGCTTTCCCTTATGTACAAGGTCCTTGGGAAGGATTCGGTCGCTGCGGTGGAGATGGTTATTCAATCATCACTTCGCTTCCATCTTTTGGAAATGGAATTGGTGCACCAGCACTTGTGATGGCTCAAAATTATCCGAACCCTGCAAGTGATGTAACTACTTTCAAGTACAACGTAAGTGCTGCTTCACGTGTAACTCTTGAATTGTTCGATGCTGCAGGAAGAAAAGTTGCAGTACTTGTAAATAACGAAACAAAGCAAGCAGGAACATATGAGGTGAAGTGGAATGTTGCCACCTTGCCTGATGGTGTTTATGTTGCCGCACTCAGCACTGATGGATTTATTATGCAATCCTTGAAAGTGACTGTCGCGAAATAATTGAAGTTTAATAGAAGACCGTTTCGTCGCTATTCTGACGAGACGGTCTTCTCTTTTCAAACCATAATCAAGCAATGAATAAATCAAGAAAAATAGTTTACGGCATTTTCATTTCTGTGACAGTTTTGCTGTTTGCAATGATTCTTATTTTTTCAAAAGACAAAACTACAGCAACCGAGAGCACCGGGATCAAAGAACGTCATGGCACATTTGCAATGTCGTCTGAGTGGTTAAACACCAAAGCCGCCATTGAGGGTTTGCTTAAGTCACTTGAATCGGATCCAGGAAATACGCAAGTGATGGTTCAGCTAGCACAAGCTTACGTACAGGAGTCGCGGATCTGTGGCGATCATGCATTTTATGATAAGGCCGCTTTGGAAATGACTGACAAAGTTCTTGCCGTTGAACCAAACAACTTTGAAGCATTGTGTTGCGCAGGAACCGTACTCCTTTCACAACATCACTTTTCTGAAGCGCTCGTTGTTGCGCAAAAAGCACTCGTGGTAAATCCAAACAGCGCGTTTGTTTATGGTATGCTTTGTGATGCGAATGTTGAATTAGGGAATTACGAAGAGGCAGTCAAGATGTGCGATCAAATGATAAGCATGCGTCCTGATATTCGATCCTACGCCCGCGTTTCTTATCTGCGAGAAATTTATGGAGATATTCCTGGCGCTATTTCAGCCATGAAACTTGCAGTTAGTTCGGGATACAATGGACTTGAACAAACAGAATGGTGTCGTGTTGTACTTGGACAGTTGTATGAGAACATGGGCAGCTTAGATAGCGCGAAGTATTGTTACGAGTTAGCACTATACAATCGGACTGATTATCCTTTTGCCCTTGCCGGATTGGCTCGCATTGAAAAAACAAACGCTAATTACAAAGCTGCGATTGGTTATCTGATAAAAGCAAATGAACAAATCACAGAGTATTCGTTTTACGAAGACCTTGCTGAGTTGTATTTGTTGGATGGGCAGAAATTAAAATCCGATTCGGCCACAATGAAAGCTATCGAAATGCTTAGCCCCGGTGAAAATGACAATGAAGAAGTTGCGGGACATGGACACTACGCTGATCGTGAACTTGCACTCGTTTACTCCAAGAAAGGAGAACACCTGAAAGCGATGCAACATGCAATTACCGAATACAATCGCCGACCGAATAATATCGACGTTTGCGAAACATTAGCGTGGATCTATTATAAGGCCGGAAAGTTTTACCTTGCTGATGCGGTGATGAAGAAAGCAGCGAGAACAGGAAAACGCAATCCTGAAACACTTTGCCGTCGTGGACTCATTCAACTGAAAGTAGGTCAGAACTTCATGGGCAGAAAAAACATTACTGACGCATTGCAGATGAATCCTTTTCTCGATGCTGAACTAAAATCAGAAGCCACTTCTTATCTTCAAATGTAATTTGACAATAGCAATGGCGTACTATCATTGAACGCAACTACTCATGTCTACTAAACATCAGCGATTATTTTTAAGCACACTTGCGCTACTCCTTATCACTAGTGTGCTCTATGCACATGTGGATGACAAGTTAGCCGGTCTTCCGCGCACAGAAATCGGATGGCTCTATCTCAAACTTGGATTCGAACACATCATTCCGCTTGGTCTCGATCATATTCTCTTTGTCGTGTGCATTTATCTTCTCAATCCAAATCTGAAAACTGTGATTTGGCAAGCTACTGCATTTACGATTGCACATTCCATCACTCTTGCACTTGCGATGTATGGATATATTGATCCTCCTTCGAGTTTAATCGAACCCATGATAGCGTTGTCAATATTCATAGTTGCAGTTGAAAATATACTTACAGATAAACTACGTCCCGCTAGAATCGTTATTGTATTTATTTTTGGTCTACTTCACGGAATGGGATTCGCAGGCGTGCTCACGGAATTGGGACTTCCTACGCAAGAATTTGTAACTGCTCTGGTTACATTTAATGTTGGAGTTGAGCTGGGACAAATTGCAGTTATTCTCTCCTGTTGGGTGTTGTTTGGCGTGTGGTTCTCAAAAAAAGCATGGTATAAAAATCGTGTGGTAATCCCTGTTTCTGCTATCATAGGTCTCATTGCCATTTATTGGACGATTGAGCGAACTTTTTTTCAGTGACCCAAGATTCATGCCTGAGGCAACATTGTGAGACCCTTCATTTGTAAGTATTAGCAAGTAGGCTATTATCGCAGCAAGTACATTTTGTGCTTTTTGCATGTCAAGCCAAGTGGTATGCTGCCTGAAATAATCACACAGAATTATCGTATCTTTCTCTAGGCTTAAACATTTTTCATGAAACACTTCTTCTATTCAATCCTGCTCTGCTTAGTATTTTCAATTGGACTTCAAGCACAAATACCTTTGAATCTTGGAGGAGGTACTCAGGGATTCGGTACTGGATGGGACGATGCGAGTTCAATTACATACGACACCCAAGAGAATATTTATGTTACCGGATATTTTTCCAGTGATTCCATTCGCTTTGGAAACATAATACTGTACAATCAGGGGGCAGCAGATATGTACATTGTAAAGTACGATTTGGGTCTTGCAGTTCAATGGGCGATTAGTGTTGGCGGTAGCGGTAACGAATATGGCATGGGAATAACCGCAGATAGCAGCAGCAATCTTGTGGTGGTCGGAAATTTCGAAAGTTCTTCCATTGTTATGGGAAATGATACGCTGACGAATCTGAGTGCAGGAACACCCGATATGTTTATCGCACGCATTGACGTAAATGGAAATTTTCTGTGGGCGCGTCGTGAAGGAACCACCAACTGGGACAACTGCTCTTCAGTTGACATGAATCCATGGAACGGAGATATTTATGTGGCAGGTTCGTATTATTTGGATGACATGATGATCGGCACTGATACCTTTCCAAATCGCGGTGGGTACGATATGATACTGATGAAATTTGATCTGGTTGGTAATTACATTTGGGCGCGTGACGCTGGTGGCAATTTCAACGATCTTGGCAATGGTGTTTGTTATGACAATAACGGATACGCTTATGTTTCCGGAGGATTTGCCAGCGACACACTAAACTTTCCAGGAGACACTTTGATAAATCCAATGATGGGCATGCCCGATATTTTCGTTGTCAAGTATGATCAGAGTGGAAACTATTTGTGGTCACGCAGGGCTGGAAGTATCGACAATGATCACTCTGTTTCTGTTGATACTGATGGATCGCAGGTATACGTAGTCGGACATTATCACAGTTCGTCATTTACTTTCGGAAGTGACACACTTGTGAATCAGGGAATGGGAGATGTGTTTATTCTTGCCTATGACAGCAACGGAAATCCTATGTGGGCAAAAGGTGCAGGCGGTGCAGATCACGATTTCGGTTATCACGTTTGGGTAGATAACGGAAGCAGAATTTACTTCTCCGGCATGTTTATGAGTTCCAGTATTACATTTGGAACTTTCACACACAACAACATGATGACAGGCATGGAAGATCTCTACTTGACCATGTATGATGCTTTCGGATTTGCGAGCGGTTCGCTTTCCGGCGGAGGAATGGGTGCTGATTACTTAAGCAGTCTGATCTCAAACATTGCGGGCATTTACATGGTTGGAGGATTCACTTCCATCACAATGTGGAACGGCGCAGGAGGGTTCACAAACACAGACGCAACTGGTAACACAGGAGACCCAATGGTTCTGATGAGCAGCATTCCTTTAGCAGTGTCATCTACTGCGGTTGAAAATAATTTTTCCGTTTACCCCAATCCCGGAAACGGAATGTTCAGTTTCTCATCAACCGAAATCGGAGTTGTGAATGTGGTTGTCTATAATACGCTTGGCGAAGCGGTAATCATGGCAAGCAATCAGAATGCGAAATACTTTAATATAGATCTTGCTGACCAACCGAACGGAATATATTATGTACAGATGAATTCGGGAGATGCGGTTTCTACAGTGAAAGTTGTGAAGCAGTGATGAGACAGACAGTCTAACTTAAGCGTATACCAAAAAGACATACGTCGTCAACTTGTTCAAGGTTTCCCTTCCACTCCCAAAACGATTTCTCGATTTCCGCTCGCTGCAGGTCCATTGACAGATGAGAATTCCCTGCGAGAAGTTCTTTCAGCTTCTTGTATTTAAATTTCTTGCCCTTCGGACCGCCAAATTGATCAGCAAATCCGTCAGAGAACAAATAGATATTACTTCCGGGCTTGAGCGAAACTTCATGTTGTGTGAAGGACTCTTCAATGTTTTTTATTCCACCGATAGAATAAATGTCTCCTTTAATCATTGAAAGTTCTCCATCATACACAATGTACAGTGGCCGCACTGCACCGCTGAATTGAATTGAGCCCGATTTCTTGTCGATCCGGATCAATGCAACATCCATTCCGTCTTTGATGTCCCGAGAAGTGTAATCTTTGTTCAACGCCAACAAAACTTTTTTGTGAAGTTCATTTAGAATTTTTGCAGGCTCTTCAACGTCCTGTTCGTTGACAATTTCAGAGAGAAAATTATATCCAATCATACTCATCATTGCTCCGGGAACACCATGACCTGTACAATCTACTACAGCCAGATAGTATGACCACGGCGATTCATTGAACCAGAAAAAATCGCCACTCACAATATCTTTCGGCTGGTAAAAAACAAATGACTCAGGAAACGCCGATTTTATCTCCTGCATCGAAGGCAATATCGCCTGCTGAATCCGCTTCGCATAAATTATGCTATCAGTAATGTCCTGATTCTTTTCTTCAATAATCAACTTCTGCTGATGAAGAATAATTGCCGAATTTCTCTTTTGCCGGTAAGCAAACAACGCAATGAAAACAAGAAGTGTCGTTACTGCAATTATTGCAATCATCCAAACTTGTCTACGCTCTTTCTCTTCGAGATCGAGTTGTTTCAGTTGTGTTTCGTGTTGCAGTTTTTCAATTTCCTGGTTTTTACTTTCCACATCGTAAATTTCTCTGAGACGCGCTAAATGATTCTTCGCTTCCCAATCCTTGATGGAATCATTGATATGAACATATTGTTTATAGTAACCGTAAGCCTCCGCCTCACGACCCATTTTCGCAAGCAAATTAGAGAGTTTCAGGTAGCATTCTCTCTTTGACAAAATATTATTTGTGCGCTCAGCATGAGCCATCCCAATGCGATAATAGTGCATTGCTGAGTCCAGGCGTCCTTCCCCCTCATAGATTGCACCAAACCAATTTGCACAACCATCCCTTGCATTCTCGTTTCCCATTGTGTCGTGTATATAAACACAATGCTCAGCGATTTCCCTTGCCTTATCGTACTGACCACTTCGCAAATACATGCCCAAAAGACTTCCATTCGTTGCGAGTACTCCATCCACATAACCTGCTTGTCCCCTCTCAAGCCTTCCCATTTCACAATATTTTATCGCTGAATCAACCTGACCTAAACCATCGTATGCCCAACCGATAAAAGTGTGGATCCGGCCCACACGTTCAATGTTGCCAGCTGCAATTGTAAATGGTAGTGCATTCCTATAATATGTTATTGCAAGCTCATTCTGCCCCATTCCACTGAATGACATTGCCATTCCTACCCAGCATGAAGCGATGCGTACCGAATCCTTAAGGCGCTCAGCAATCGTGAGTGCGGCTTTACAATTCTGCAATGCATAATCATGCGCATTGGCACGAACACAATAACCAGCCATGGCTCTGTACGTCTTGTACTCGAGTAAATCAGCCCCCAGTTGATTTGCGAGACGCGCCGCGATCTTTAACTGGTTGTATGCTTCGGGCAGATTGTACATCCACAACACATCATCATAAATCTTGTTGACGTAGCTGACTTTACTGGTGTCATCGGGCATGACCTTGATTGCGGTGAAGATTGAATCTATACGCTCCTTTTCCTTTACGGATTGCGCACAACAATTCACACCGAACAACATGCTAAACGCAATTGCAACAGA
>CAZBYM010000237.1:0-6612 GCA_964495745.1 uncultured Chryseobacterium sp.
CGAATTTCAGAGACACGAATCAACACAGCGATAATAATCCGCCTCGGCTTGGTTGACAATATTTAGTATAGCTTCCCGCAAGTAGAGTTCATGTTTACTTTGTTCTCGACTGCGCTCGAACTGACAGCAAACATGAACTGGAACACTCTCTTCTCCGAAGCACGCATCACCGACAAAATTTATCAGCGAAAAACTTCGCCCGATAGAACCAACTTCGAACGCGATTTCGACAGAGTCGTTTTCTCCTCAGCATTCAGAAGATTGCAGGACAAAACACAAGTGATTCCACTTCCTGAGAGCGATTTTGTCCACACGCGACTCACGCACAGTCTCGAAGTTTCATGTGTTGCGCGTTCACTTGGAAAAATTGCGGGTAAAGTAATTATCGATCGTCATAAGCTTGCTGATCTGCACGCATCAGACTTTGGGGCTGTATGCGCTACTGCAGCATTAGCTCACGATATTGGAAATCCTCCCTTCGGACATTCAGGAGAAGCATCTATCTCGCATTATTTCACACAAGGGAAAGGAAAATCGCTTCGTGATGTAGTAAACAACGAATTGCATTGGTCGGATCTCACCAATTTCGAAGGAAACGCAAACGGATTCAAGATACTCACGAATTACAATACGGGTTCCGGAGGAAATGTAAATCTCACGTTCTCTACACTTGCAGCATTTACAAAATATCCGACACGTTCGAACAAATCTGCTGAACACAAAGAATTATTCGCTGGAAAAGTTAGCCAGAAAAAATACGGTTACTTCCAATCGGAAAAAGATATTTTCAAAACCATTTTTGCGCATCTGGAAATTGATCAGCTTACCGATTATGCCTGGAGAAGACATCCGCTTGCATTTTTGGTTGAAGCGGCCGATGATATTTGTTACCGCATTATCGATTTCGAAGATGGAATTCGCATTGGATTGATTCCGTTCCGCGATGGAGAAGAATTACTCAAACAAGTCATTGCGAAAGAGTTTGATCAAGCGCGTTACGATCAGATTGGCGACCAACGCGAAAAGATTTCCTATCTCCGGGCGAAAGCAATCAACACCCTGATTAATGCAACTTCAGATTTGTTTCTTGCACATGAGGCTGATTTTCTTTCCGGAGCAAAAGACACTTCATTGGTTGACCTTCTCCCCGATTCCATTTCAAAACCGTTGAACGAAATTCTTGCACTATCGATTGAACTTGTTTATCGCTCGAAGAATGTTCTGCAAATCGAAATTGCCGGTTTCAACGTCGTTGCAGAATTGCTCGACACGTTTATCAATGCAGTAAATGATTATCACACCTTCGGAAAAAATCTAAAAAAAGAACGTCCGTATTCTGATAAACTCGTTCATCTTTTTCCCAAACAGTTTTTGACCGGAAGCGAAGATCAGTATCTGAGAATTTTGCGCGTGTGCGAGTTTGTTGCGGGCATGACGGATACGTATGCGGTGTCGTTGTTCAGGAGAATTAAGGGGATAGAACTACCGCTATAAATTCAACCGCAAGGACGCAAGGAGCGCAAAGTTTAAACTATGTTCGACGATCGTAATTTTTTCAGAAGAATGGAATTTTCAAAAAACACAATTGCAATTCTGCTCATACTTCTACTTGGCATTACCAGTGAACAATGTCTGGGTCAAAGGGCCGCGGTCAAAATTGTCAAAGGCCAAGTACTTGATAGCATAACAAATAAACCACTTGCCGATATTATCGTAACTTTTGAAGCCACAGGTGCAGGAGCAGGCAAGGTAAGAACTGTAACCACCAACAAAAACGGCGAGTTCAGAATTCGCCTTTCTGACCACTTCTTCTGGAATATGAAAATACAATCACAAGGATACCAGCTATACGAAGTACGCACCATAAATGGTTATAAGAAAAGAATTCCCATTATTGTAAAACTAAAAAGCACTTGATAATAACTGTTGCGCTTTGTGAACATCAAGTATCAAACGAATTTTATTGGCAGAATATTATTCCTACGTAGTTGTCGCGAGGATGACGGATACATATGCGGTTTCGCTTTTCAGACGGATAAAAGGAATTGAACTGCCGCTTTAAAATTTAACTGCAAGGGCGCAAAGGGCGCAAGGAAACGAATCCCTTGCGCCCTTTGCGTCTTTGCGGTTTAATATTGAGTAGCGGTTTTCAGTACTTCGTAAATCCGAACCATGCCTAGAGTGTCCAATGTGCTGTACTCCCGCAACGCATCCAACTTCTCCGCTCTCGCAAACAAATCTGTTTCCTTCTCTAATCCTTCATACACCGCCATCGCATGACTTCCATTTCGAATTGTAATGTTATTGTAATCCAATTCAGGAACAAGGGCTGGCAATACATACTTCAACGAAATCGATCCCATCATTTCAGGCGTGTGATACCATCCCATGGAGAAAGGTTTCATGAGATCTGCAGTTCGTGTTAGTCGCTGATCAATTTCTTTCGAATGCTCTGGGAATTTTTTCTTCAGTTGATTAAGAATCAAATTTTCTGCAGAAACATCATAAGCAAGAATTTTACATTCTCCTTGTGTTGCCTTGAGAAATTCTTTTAGAAATTCTTCGCGTGGATCTGTGCCCGGTTCTGCAATGAATACGAAATGTTCAACTTCTCCATTCGATTTCAAACGATGCGCCGAAAATCCAAAAGGCAAATGTCCAAACGGTGATGTGCCCTCATATTTCGGAATTGCAGGTTGAAATCCTTCGATGTCGACAAACAATAGTTCAACGCCAAGTCCAGCAATATAACTTCTCAAACTCTCTTTATCGATATGCGGTTGATTGTTCACAGCTGTCTTCACCTGAAGCGTTGCCATTTTTGGAAGAAGATTAATTTCATCCACGGGAAGTGAACGATAATCGGCATGTCCAGCTTCGAAAAGTCGTCCTTGCTCACTTCGGGAAATTCCTGACAATTGAAACGGACTTTTCTCACTCACACCTTTCCAACATTGACCGCGAAAATCACATTCATAAGGCGTGAAACATCGTCCACCGATTTTTACTTCCGGAGCTTGGGGCAATCCAAGAATTAGTTTTTGTTCTTCCGCCGCATTCATCAACTGACTTTCAAGTTCAAAAGCCTGTTCAGTTATATCAACGATTTTGAAAAGTTGTTGCAAGTTAATTTCTCCGCGACGTTTATAATATCCATCGATATGCACCAGCGAAATTTTCTTCACATCAATTCCCGCTCCACGCACAACAGCAAATTGCAAAGCAGCATCCGAAATATTTGATGGAGAAACTCGCAATCCACTTTTCACTTCGTACATTTTCCAAATTCCATCATCCTGCACGAGAATATCTGCCATGATGAGAATGTCTTTGTGCACGAAAGCAGCTTCGTAAATAATTTTTTCTCCTGAAGAAAGTAATTCCTGCGTGCGAGCAACGGCATTCATTGACCTTGGACTTGCTCCGGCAGAAGCATCCATTCCTCCTGGAAATAATTTTCTCGCCAATAGTCCCACATCATTCCCACGTTGAAGAATAGCTCTTCGTTCTGGTGGCATTGGATCACGCAATTGCGGATAATGCTTGTAGAAAAACAATGCTTTAGGACATTGTTGTCCGCGGAGGAAAGAGGTTTTGGAGAGGAGGTAGTTTGACAAGAACCAAAGATAGACAGCAGACAATAGATTTTACTCCCTAGACATATGCAATAAAAAAAGACCGAATCGAACTTTTCAGCTCGTTCCGGTCCAATGTCTCAGGTCTAAAGTCTAGCGTCTAATTACAAACACTTTCAATCAAACCCGTATACGATGATTTTCTGATTTCGAGCGACTGCGAATACCTTAGGATCGTGTCGACTACGTGTTGTGATGGTTCAAACTTGAAATCTTCCTCCACGAAATTCATTAACTCTTCAGGTTTGACACTTAAATCAGCATTTTTTAGAGTAGAAGTTTTTGGCATATGTAGCTGTTGTTTCATGTAAAACGATACAGATTTTGGATTATTGTGCCGAACCCAACTTTTGAAACACTTAACACAGATTGCGCAGATTAAACTGATTTCGATCCACAAAAAAATTCCCCTAATAGATTAGCATCAGGGGAACCTTAGGTATTGAATCTTTAAAAATCTGCGTAATCTGTGTTAAGAATAGGAAATCTATCTTATCACCGGCACCAACTCCTTCTTATCAATCATCTTCCGAAGATTAATTAGCGCATACCGCATTCTTCCCAAAGCAGTATTAATACTCACGCCTGTAAAATCAGCGATTTCTTTGAAACTCATGTCCATATAATGACGCATGATCAAAACCTCACGCTGTTCTTGTGGCAATTTTTCCATCATTTTACGGAGATCCGATCGAACTTGACCTTTCACAAGGTTGTCTTCCACGTTTCCTTGACGCAAAACTAGTACAGAGAAAATGTCAAATTCTTCTCCTCCGTCAACAATAGGCATTCTCTTCTGACGTCTAAAGTGGTCAATCACAAGATTATGCGCAATTCGCAGCACCCAAGGCAGGAATTTACCTTCATCGTTGTAAGATCCTTTTTTGAGCGTGTGGATCACTTTAATAAAAGTGTCCTGAAAAACGTCTTCGGCTAAATGACGATCGCGAACAACCATCATAATATAAGAAAACACCCTTTTCTGGTGGCGAGCGATAAGCTGTTTTAGACAGGCTTCATCCCCGGCGATGTACAGGCTGACCAGTTCTTGGTCTTGCATTTGGTCGTAACGCATAGTAACCTCCTTTTTGGTTTTCGGCAATTGATAATGGTGAAAACGTAGAGATTTGCGCTATATGACCTTCCTGTTTTTCTTGGCAGAACAATCTGCCGGGTTTGACAATAATGACTGGTAACTTCGTTTAACGCTGGAATTGTGAAAATGTTGCGTGAAAAACCAAACAACCTTTAGAATTCTTATGCGTCTTACACAAATATACTCTTTACAGGGAATTAGTCAAACTCTATGCCGTAATTTTGCAATCCTTAATAAAATGACGTGTCGGAGAACCCTGATTACCACAATCCCAAAAAGTACATTTTCATAAAAGGTGCGCGGATGCACAATCTTAAAAACGTGGATCTGGCGATTCCGCGGAACAAGTTTGTGGTCATAACGGGTCTTTCGGGTTCAGGAAAATCCTCTCTCGCTTTTGATACATTATATGCGGAAGGGCAAAGACGATATGTAGAAAGTTTGTCGGCGTATGCGCGGCAATTTCTAGGACGAATAGAAAAACCTTCCGTTGAATACATAAAAGGAATTTCTCCAGCAGTCGCGATTGAGCAAAAAGTCAACACGAGAAATCCGCGTTCAACAGTTGGAACCTCAACTGAGATTTACGACTACCTCAAATTGCTGTTCGCGAGAATTGGAAAAACTTATTCACCCGTTTCGGGAGAAGTTGTGAAAAGGCATACTGTTTCCGACGTTGCGGATGCTATTCTATCGTTACCAGGTGAAACAAAATTGCTACTGCTTTCTCCAATCATTGTCAAAAAGGGGAAGAAGCTGGCAGAAGTTTTGCGCTTGCTCCTTCAACAAGGATTTTCGCGCATACTGTATAAGAACGAAATTCTTCGTCTCAACGAAATCAATGTCTCTTCGCTTTCAGAAAAAGAAGAAGTGTGCATTGTAATCGATCGCCTCGTGGTTCAGCAAAATAATGAAGAATTCCTGGGACGAATTTCCGATTCAATTCAAACCGCTTTTTACGAAGGAGAAGGGAATTGCTTTGTGCAAATACTGAATGAGCATCCTGAAGCAGAAACGAATACATCAGTCAAGAAAATTTCTCCCGCGAAAAAATCAAAAGAGAAAAAAGACAGCGGTGACCGAATGGTTTTTTCCAATCGATTCGAAGCCGACGGGGTGATTTTTGAAGAACCTAGCGTGCATTTCTTCAGCTTCAACAATCCCGTTGGTGCGTGTAAAACATGCGAAGGTTTTGGAAGCGTTATTGGCGTTGATCCTGATCTTGTTATTCCAAATCGAATGCTTTCGGTTTTCGAAGATGCAATTGCCTGTTGGAAAGGCGAAAAAATGGGCGAATGGAAAGAGAAACTCGTCATGACTGCCTACAAGTTTGACTTTCCTATTCACAAACCAATTTCCGAACTCACGAAAGCACAACAACAACTTCTCTGGACCGGAAATAAATATTTCGAAGGACTCGACACGTTTTTCAAGTTTGTTGAAACACAAAGTTACAAGATTCAATATCGAGTGATGCTTTCCCGCTACCGTGGCAAAACACCGTGTCCCGATTGCAGATCGACACGCTTACGGAAAGATGCGAGCTACGTAAAAATTGCTGACCATTCGATAAGCGATATCGTCCTCATGCAAATCAAAGATGCGCTTGTGTTTTTCAAAAACATTAAGTTGAATGAGCATGATGCGGGCGTTGCAAAACGTTTGTTAATAGAAATAACCAATCGATTTGGATTTTTGTGCGATGTTGGCTTAGGATATCTCACCTTGAACAGATTGTCGTCGTCACTTTCAGGTGGAGAATCGCAACGCATCAATCTGGCCACATCGCTAGGAAGTTCTCTTGTCGGTTCGATGTACATTCTTGACGAACCAAGTATTGGATTGCACTCCCGCGATACGGAGCGTTTAATTAAAGTTTTA
>CAZBYM010000238.1:0-6601 GCA_964495745.1 uncultured Chryseobacterium sp.
AGAAAATGACAAAAACATTTTCATACAACGCTGTGAGTCGTCAGGAGTTGAAAAATTCGCTTGCTCTTTCAGAAGATGAAGTGAAAAGAAGAATTGACGCCGGAGAACATTACGTTGTTCGTGCAAAGATGCCTCGCAACGAAGAAATCCGTTTTCATGATTTGATTCGCGGTTGGGTTGTAGTGCATTCGTCACAACTTGATGATAAAGTATTGTTCAAGAGCGATGGAATGCCAACCTATCACCTTGCAAATATCGTGGACGATTACATGATGAAAATTACGCACGTGATTCGTGGAGAAGAATGGTTGCCGTCTGCGCCATTGCATGTTTTGCTTTATCGTTTTCTTGGTTGGGAAGATGTAATGCCACAGTTTTCGCATTTGCCGTTGTTGTTGCGTCCTGATGGAAATGGAAAACTCAGTAAGCGCGATGGAGATCGCTTGGGATTTCCGGTTTTTCCGTTGAGTGGATCGTTACTTGATATCAAAACCGGTCAACCGGAATCATTCACGGGATATCGTGAAAGCGGATATTTTCCGGAAGCGTTTATCAACATGCTTGCGTTGCTGGGATGGCACACAAGTGGAAATCAGGAATTGTTTTCGAAAGAAGAATTGATTCAAGAATTTTCTCTGGAGCGTGTGAGTAAATCTGGAGCGAAGTTTGATGCGGAGAAGACGAAGTGGTTTAATCAGCAATACCTTAGAATGAAGACGGATTCTGAGCTCGTCGCGGCACTGAAGTCGTCACCCTTCGGCTCCGCTCAGGATGACAACGTTTCCAAGACGAGCGACGCGTATCTCGCAGAAGTTTGTCGATTGATGAAGGAGAAAGTTTCGTTTGTTCATGAAATTGCGGAACAGGGAAAATTCTTTTTCGAAGATCCAACAACGTACGATGATGCAGTGATCAAGAAGCGCTGGAACGAAGAGAGTAAAAAATTCATTGCTGCTGTAAAAGATACTTTCGCTTCGATGAATACATGGAATGCTGTTGATTGCGAAGCAACGTTCAAGCAAACTGCGGAAGCGACAGGAACAAATCCGGGAAGTGTGATGCAATTGTTTCGTGTTTGTGTGAGTGGAGCAGGAGGGGGGCCGGTACTTTTTGAGATGGTTGCGTTGCTCTCGAAGGAGGTTGTAGTTAGAAGGCTGGGGCTTGCTCTTCAGAAAATAAAGTAATGTGATAATCAGTTAATGTGCTAATGGGTTAATGTGCTAATATGCTAATGTGCACGGAATGCCAGCGCTCCAAAAAATGGGAATAATTAACGTCAACGGAACCTCGACTCCGCTCGGTCTGACAAATCATTGAAAATGGGAATTATTAATGTTAATGGGATAAGAGTTTATGCGTATCATGGTTGTTTACCTGAAGAAGGAATAATCGGTGGCGAGTATATTGTTGATGTAACAATCACGGGAGATTTTTCGAAGGCGGAAACTTCGGATCAGCTTGCCGATACGGTTGATTATTGTGTTGTTTACGAAACCGTAAAAAGAGAAATGGCCATTCGCAGTAAACTCATTGAGCACGTTGCGAAGAGAATCCTTGATGGATTGCGAAAAGAATATCCTTCTGTTGAGCGTTTTGATGTGAAAGTGACGAAGATAAATCCGCCGATGAATGGGGCCGTGGAGAGTGTTGCGGTGGTGGTAAGGGGTTAATATGGCCGCAAAGGCGCAAAGCACGCAAAGGAAAGCGCAGAGTTTTGTGCTTTACTCATAGCGAGAGCACAGACTTGTATATCGCGATGTTCGTCCCAAAGAATGCCAAACAACAGTTCCGCGATTAATAGCAAATAACCGATTGCCCGAAATTTGTTACTTTTGTATCCCTGTAACACAAAATGGTCCTAGCCCGCCGCGGCGGGGAGGACAGAGCAAGCACAAGCTCTTTAAAAAATTAGAAGAGAATGGTCCTGTGCCCGCCGCGGCGGGGAGGACAGAGCAAGCGCAAGCTCTTTAAAAAATTAGAAGAGAATGGTCCTGTGGCCGAGAGGCGAGGCAGAGCTCTGCAAAAGCTCGTACAGCGGTTCAAATCCGCTCGGGACCTCAAGTAATCCCGCCGTTTATCGGCGGGATTTTTGTTTTGTAGCAATTCGAGCTCGCTCGAAATTGCGCAGAAACAAAAAGCACGCAGATTGCGAAGCAAGATGGCGGGATTGCTTGCAGCAAGCCAATCGAGCAAGGGATTATTCAAATCCCCTCGGGACCTCAAGCAATCCCGCCGTTTATCGGCGGGATTTTTGTTTTGCAGCAATTCAAGCGCTGCTTGAAAATTGCGGAGAAACAAAAAGCACGCAGATTGCGAAGCAAGATGACGGGATTGCTTGCAGCAAGCCAATCGAGCAAGGGATTATCAAAATCCGCTCGGGATCCAGAACATACAGCAAAAAAATCTCCAACCGGCTATTACCAATCAGAGATTTTCCATCAAAATCACAGCAGTTACTTCGCTGCGCCGAACCCAAAAATTCCAATCATCGCGCCCATTTCATCTTGAGGATTGTTACACAAACACCCGCTTCCGGACTTCATCGATTTGGTGTACCAATCATCAATAATTGGCGCTTCTTCCGCCAATTTTTCTGGTGGAGCGTTTCCAAGTTCGCGTGCAAGATCAGCTTCCGTGCCGGCCTTCAAGGCAAGTGATTCAATCGCATTTGTTCCAAGCACTATTTTCTTCACTGCATATTTGAAATTTTTGTCCTTGCCGGATTTCGCAACGATATACGCTTCTTCGCCTACGGGATAATTTGCCTGTTGTTCACTTTCTCCATGCGTGAATGAATAATCTCCGTTCGGTCGCTTGTATCCCGGAATATAAATACTGCGTCCCGGAATCATCAACGAAACTTTTACTTCATCGCCAGCTGAAACTGCATCAACATGTGCATTAAAAAACATCTTCTTCGCGCCATCACTAAGTCGATCAATATTTGCCCAGCCCAATTTCTTCATACCAAATGAATACGATTTGAAATCGGCCTGCTGTTGCTGAACTCGCTTTGAATACTTTTTGATTGCGCCTTCTCTTGCCTTGTCAAGAGCCGCGGCTGTGTTGGGATCTTTTGCACTCACAACTCCATCTTTTTGTTTTGCAAATTGTCGGAACAAATCGGCCATTGCACAATCTGATTTCTCAAGCGTATCGGCTGCTGCAAGATCGCTTTTCCACAATGGGCGATTCGGATGATTGGTATAACATCCCATGATGCGCGAATCGCAAGCCTGTTTTATGAAAGGAATTCTCGAGCGAAATTCTGCAGTTGCAATGTTGGTGTGTGCAAATTTTTTATCATTGAGATTAATGGTCTCTGGCTGATGCGTTTCCGGATTGTTTACGACAAATGAGTTGGTATCACGAACCCAGATTCCATTGGCAACTTTCCATATTCCCGGTTGCCACGCCACGCCGTTAATAAACGCAACTCGATCCACGATGATTGTATCCCGTACATCGCCGAAATCATTATTTACTTCTGATTTTTTCTGCGCAGAGTCTTGCCGCGATTGTGAAGAGGGGTCGATGTTATCCACCGGAATTTCTCTCAGCCCTTTATCAATTGGGTCAGGATTCAACCACGAGATACTTCCGTCCACATTCTCTTTTCCTTCCCACAATTGCATTCCTTCTTTGACATTTGTCGTTGGAATTTCAACATCAATGTTTTTTCCATTTGCCATGATGAGTGTGTCGCCCCTCTCTGTTGTGGCGTTCAGATAAATCATTCCGCCAGTCTCAAGAAAGCCCTTCTCGCTCATTGTTCCGAGATTCATCGTGAGAATATCTTCACGAACAATTCCTTCAACAAGTTCAAGTTTGACTTTTCCATCAACTGGATTTCCGGATTTATCTGTGAACGCATTGTCGGGAATCAACAACATCGTTCCGCTGTTTCCTGTAATAATTTGAGCGGCTCTCGGATTGATTGTATACTGTTGTTTCATCTGCTCTGGAACATTTACGCTGCCGAATGTTGGATGGAATTCTTCAGGCTGACGAGTTGTTGCTGGAACAACAGATACTGGATTTGCTGGATTCTGTAAACTTGTTGTAGCCGGTTGGTTTTCGTCTTTTAACATAAAACCTGCGATGGCTCCGCACAACAAGATTGCCGCAGTGGCCGGGATTAAGAACTTTTTCATGACACTTAGAGTTAGTTTTTACTCTTAATGCAGGAATCGGTCAAAAGGTAACCTTTGAATCAAGAAAAATATTTTGCCGGATCGGGTTACCTTTCCGTCTTTCGTGTAATTAACCATTGGAATGCAAGCCAACGAAGCCGAGAGCGATTTGATAAACGCATTAAAAAGAGGAGAATCTCCGGCTTTCAGAAAAGTTTATGTCTTGTACTTTGGAATGATTCGCTATTTAATTGTTCAGAACAAAGGACGCGAAGAAGATGCGAAAGATATATTTCAGGAAGCGCTTGTAGTCCTTTACGAACAGCTGTCAACCGGAAAGCTTATTTTGACTTGCGAATTGAAAACGTGGCTATATGCCGTATGTCGAAATAAATGGTTGCGCCAATTGGAAAAGTCGAAACGCGAGTTAAAGTTTACAGATTTTGAGCCGATAGAAAATGTTTCTGTTCCGCAAGAAGAAAAAAGCGATGAAGTGCACGTAATGCTTCGTAAAAGTCTGGAGCAGCTTGGGGTTCAGTGCAGAAAAATGTTGCTGCTGTTTTATTATTTCCGGAAATCAATGGAGGAAATTGCTGTTGACATGAGCTACACAAATGCCGACAACGCCAAAGCGCAAAAATATAAATGTCTCCAGAAGCTCAAAATGATTTATAAAAATCCATCTGCGAGCTAATGGAAATTAACGCAACTACATACGAAGATTTTGATCGCTATCTCACCGGTAGAATGGAAGGAGGAGAGAGAGAGCATTTCGAAACGAAACTCAGGGAGAATGACGAGCTGCAGGAAGAGTTCATTTGGTTACAATCCGCAATCAGCGCTATGGCCATCACGGGAAATGCTGTTATGAAAAAACAAATCTCGGACATAGGGGCAAGCATCAGGTTTTCTGAGTTTGAAAAGTACACGCCATCGCTGAACAAAAAATCGTTCTGGAGTAAATGGTGGTGGGCGATTGGAATTGTCGTGATTGGAGTTGCTGTTTCGGCATGGTATTATTCTACACTACAGCATTCGCAACAAGAAAATCAGAATGAGTCGCGAAGCGTCATACCAATTGATTCAGCAACAATTCCGGTTCCTCTTAACCCGGAAATGCCGGCCGACACCTCATGCGAGGACATTGAAAAAAATGTTTTGAGAGAAACTGTTCCATTGCTTTATGGAGATAGCTTCATTGAAGATAAAATGAAAAAGAAAGTGCTCTTTCCTTATGGATTCGTCGCTGGGACAGAAAAGAAACTGGACAGTATTGATAAAAAGCGCCCAATGAATATTGAATTTCGCCCCAACCCTCGGGTAAAGCCTGCTTACATTCTCAATCATGATCTTGTTTTGATTGGGCCTTATTCAAACTCAAGCGGGCTTTCGTTTTCCGGCAAAGGAGATACAGTAACAATGACCGACGATAAGCCGGGATATTTTCTACTAATAAAAGGCGAAGGCGAGAAATTACTCGAACGCAGGCGACCTGTTGCGAAATAGCAGCAAGTTCTTCGGGGCTGTATCTTTTGTTGAATTCCTGCATTAGGAATATCAATCAGTTCAAGCACTTCTTGCAGTGTCGCAAGCGGGGACGTGTAAGGCAATTCTACGTCACCAAAACTGAAAGAAGATTAACGCGAGAAACCTGGCTCCAAAAGTCCCTGTCCTAATTTGACGGGGTTTTTGGTTTTGCCGTAAGCCTGCAATTTCTTGATTGCTATCTTTGTCGCGCTATGCCACTTCACTCTCCATCCGAACATCTTCAAAAACGCCTCCGCAAATCCGTTTGGGAAGTGCAGGAGAAATTCCAGATTATAGAGGCTGGTGACAAAGTGATGGCGTGTCTGTCGGGAGGAAAAGACAGCTATACGATGCTCGACATGCTATTGCATATGCAAGTGGCAATGGATAATTCGTTTGAAATTGTTGCAGTGAATCTCGATCAGAAGCAGCCCGGATTTCCTGAAAACATTTTACCGGAATATTTAACAGCCAAAAAAGTTCCATTTCGGATTCTGGAGAAAGACACGTATTCAATCGTGATTGACAAAACGCCAGAAGGAAAAACAATGTGCAGTTTGTGTTCACGATTGAGACGGGGAACATTGTATGATGCCGCAAGCGAAATGGGGATCACTAAAATTGCACTTGGCCATCATCGTGAAGATATTCTCGAAACATTTTTTCTGAATCTTTTCTTTGCTGGAAAATTGGAGGCGATGCCAGCGAAATACAGAACGGATGACGGAAGACACGTTGTGATTCGTCCGCTTGCATTTTGCAAAGAAGAAGACATCATTTCCTATTCAGAAGAAAAACAATTCCCGATTATTCCGTGCAACCTCTGCGGTTCACAAGAAAACATGCAGCGGAAGGTTGTGAAGAAAATGATGGCGGAGTGGGAAGAGAAATATCCGAACAGAAAAGAAATTATGCTGACTGCGCTGGCGAATGTGCATCCA
>CAZBYM010000239.1:0-6554 GCA_964495745.1 uncultured Chryseobacterium sp.
TTGAATAATGCACTACGATTCACCGTCTTCTTCGAAGGACAAGTAGTCAATCAATTTCAGACACAATTCCATTCGCTTTCGTTGAATTACAATGGCATCAACGAATGGAGTCACAAATTCACTGCGTCTGTTTTCAATTCCTATGAAACCGAAACATTCGATGTACTTGGTCAATACTACATTGATCAACTGGAAGCGGATTTTGGGAAACCTACATTCGGACAGGTTGCCTTTAATCGTGGAGTTGGTTCATTTCTGAATCATGCAAGAAATTATATTGACGCCTGGGTAACAAACTTCGAATATAAAGGATGGTATACAAAAAGTCATCACACATTTACATTCGGAGTCAAGTATCAGAATGAACGGATTGTGGATGAACTAAGCGAATGGAACTACGTTGACTCTTCAGGATACTCCGTGCCATTTTATCCGCTGAATAGTTTCGATCTTCAGGATGTTGTTCGTACGCGGGCGCAACTATATTCAAATCGCTTCTCCGGATATGTACAATATCGTTACGCCGATACCTTGCGCGATTCGTCTCAACTTGTAATGACATTCGGCGTTCGCAGTCAGTACTGGGATTTGAATGGTCAAACGATTGTAAGTCCTCGTGTGCAATTGAAATTTATGCCGCACTGGAGGCACAACGTAATTTTCTCCGCGAGTGGTGGATTGTATTCTCAACCGCCCTTCTATCGAGAATTACGCGACTACAATGGAGTATTGAACCGGAATGTGAAAGCACAAACATCAGTACATGCGGTTCTCGGAACAGACGTCACATTCAAAGCCTGGAGTCGCGATTTCCGTTTCATAGGAGAAGTATTTTACAAGTATCTCGACAATTTGAATCCGTATGAAGTGAATGATGTTCGGATACGTTACTTCGGAAACAATCTCGCTTACGGATATGCATATGGACTCGATCTTCGCTTGTATGGAGAATTTGTAAAAGATGCAGAATCGTGGATCAGCATTTCTTTTTTACGGACAAAAGAAAATCTGTACAACGATTCATATAACATCTACATCAATACGGTCGGAGACACAATTATTCCCGGCTACACATTAAATGACACAGTAGCCGGAATTATTACCAACTATCCGGGAATGATTCCACGTCCGTCTGATCAGTTAATCACATTCGGGTTATACTTCCAGGATTACCTTCCGATACTTCCCGATTGCAAAATGAATCTTGGATTAATTCTCGGAACAGGAATGCCATTTGGTCCTCCAAATCATCAGCGTTATCAGCAGGTTTTCAGAATGCCTCCGTATCGTCGTGTTGATATTGGATTCTCCTATCAGATTATCAAGGCCAGCAAAACGGCGATGATGAAAACAGATCTTAAATCCGGCGAGAAGAAAGCACGAATTGTGAAATCACTTTGGGCAGGAATAGAAGTTTTCAATTTGCTTCAGGTCAATAACACCATTTCTTATTATTGGGTGAAGGATGTTACCGGAAGATCGTATGCTGTTCCGAATTATTTGACGAATCGGCAATTGAGTGTGAGGTTGATTGCTCATTTTTAAGAAGACATTAATGCCACGAAGGCGCAAAGTCTCTAAGATTCACAAAGTACAGTTCCAGACTAATTATGGCGTGCTGAATAAGCGGGAAATATATTGATTCGCCCGATACGGGAAGCCGCGAATCTTGTGGATTAATCTTGAACAATTATCACGATTCAGAATACCGAATTTCCACTCCGTTACCAATACGAAGTTTGCTTACCTTAGCACGAAGGCTCAATGAAAAAAATAGTTTACATAGTACTCGGATTCTTTCTTTTCACCCAACAGGCTTGTGAAAACGAACTTGACGTTCTCGCCGATTACAAACAATTTATTGTCTGTTATGGAATTCTAAATCCAACTGATTCCATTCATTACATTAAAGTTTCAAAAGTATTTGTTGGTGAAGGAAACGCATTGGAAATGGCGCAGGTTCAGGATTCAATTCAACTTCGTCCTGAAAATATGGAAGTGCGAATGACCCGAATGTTGAATGGAGTCGAAATGTCGTACTGGATTTTATCTCCGGATTCGCTTATTCCACGTGAAGAAGGAATTTTTCATAACCCACATCAGATACTTTATCGCGGAATTTTTCCGGTGTTTGTAGATGGAAGCCGATATCGAATCACGATCACAGATTTGCAAACCGGATTCGTAGCATACTCTGAAACGGAAGTTGTACGTGATGTTATTCAAACTGAACCTGTTTCTGTCTGGCAACCCCTGAATTTTGAAGATACCACCGTTGCATCCTTTCGATTCGTTTCGCCTTCGCATGGAAAAAAATATCAACTCGCTATTCGATTCTATTACGATGAACAATTCATTTTCGATACGAGTCAAGTTTCACAGAAATATGTCGATTGGATTATCGGATATACGGAGTCTGCCACCGATGATGGCGGCGAGAACATGAGGATTAATGTAAGACGTGATAATTTTTTCAGAATGCTCGCCAATAATGTACCAATCAATCCAATGGTGCGAAGAGTTTCGGGAAGACTTGATTTCGTTTACGTCAGCGTTACAGATGATTTTGTGACCTACATGAAAGTGCAGGATGCTAACGATAATTCGGCAGCTGACATTCCTCCATTCACCAACGTTACCAATGGACTTGGATTGTTCACGACAAGAAACACAACAACGATTTCAAATTTTCATCTCGACGTCGACACACAATATGCTTTAGTCACAAGCACAGTTGTGGAAGATTTGAATTTTGTACGGTAAGATTTCAGAAACTCATCTTGCAACAATTACACGTGTTGACAAACTAAGGTCGTTGCTATTCACTTGCAGGATGTACGTTCCTGAAGACAATGTTGCCACGTTGATGTTTGCCTGATTTGTACTGAGATCAATCCATCCTTCCTGAACAGTTTTTCCGGTAAGATCAGTAATCGCATAATAGGTTTCTGATTCGCCCTGATCCATCTGAACAATAATCATGTCATTCGAAGGAACAGGATAAACAGAAAGCAGATTTTCGTTTTCGGGATTGTTCTCCGCCACTGAAGTTATCCACTGGACATTCAGCACCTGAAGAAACGGATGATACACTCCGCCTGTTGTTGACATTGCTCCTCCGATGTAAAGTCGCGGGCCGGTACAAATCATCGATTCAGGTGTAGCGTTTGGGGCAGGGCTCCAATTATCTGCACCGTTATCACCGAAATCAAAATCAAAAAGTCGTGAGTGATATTGGTTGTTGATCAAGTCGAAACTGCCCGAGATGAAAAAATCATCTCCAAATCGAGTGAAAGTGCGCACAAATCCATCCGACGAAAATGTTCCAACTTGCACTTGACGGGATGCAGTATCAACAACGGCGAAGTCCAATGCGGCCTGACCATTCACAGTTGCGAACCATCCTCCCAAAACAATGTTGTTGTTATAAAACTCCGCGTGATAAATTCCATCGTCCGTATCGCAAATCCAATTCCAATCCGGTGTTCCATCCTCAAAACTTAATCGCGATAAATTTTCTCGTGACTGTCCGCCAATTGTGCTGTAAAATCCTGCCACATAAATCCAATCATTCGTAGGGAGAATTGCATTTACAGTTCCCATGCAACCCGGATTCCAGAAACTGGTTTGTCCTGAAAATTTATTTACGCGAGCAAGATTGTCACGGGGCTGGCCACCGATAAGAGAAAAATTTCCGCCGCAATACAACATTGAATCTTTTATCGATAATGTTCGAATTAATCCGTTCACGCCCGGATTGAAATTCGTCAATACATTCGTTCCAATATTTATTGCCGCGATCCGATTTCTTGCGAAATTATCGATTACTGTGAAGTCCCCTGCAACGTAAAGTGTATCACTGTCAAGCAGCAGGAGATTAACCGGATAATTCACTTGAGGATTCCATGATGTGGGCGTACCCAAATTCACATTGATCGCACATAAATTTTGTCTAGGGACACCTCCCATTCCAAAAAATGCACCGCCAACATATAATCTTCCCAAAGTGTCCACCGCCGAAGCATAAACACTCGCATTTATTAGCGGCCTCCACGGATGAACAAATCCTGCTCCGGCTGTATCGATGAGCGCTCCGCGGATTACACTATCTCCATCCGCTTGCAAAAAATCACCGCCGACAAACATTTTTACAGAATCAATCATGGTTATCGTGTAAACCGGACCGCTTAGCGGTGGTTGCCAAGGAAACAAGTTGAATGAATCGTCAACACAAGCAATATTGTCGCGAAAATCTCCGCCGGCAATGGAGAAACTTCCTCCGAAATAATATTTGGAGCCTACCTGTCGAATCACATTAACCGACCCGTTCAAACCTGCGCTTAACGGTTGTAGTGCTCCGTTATACCAATGCAAAATTGCAAGGCCTTTGCGTTGTATCGAAGCAAAAGAGGTGAACTCTCCACCAATCATCACGTTGCTACCAACGTTTGCAATCGCATGAACTGGACCATTCGTATTCGGAGTGGCAGTCCAAGGAACCGCATTGAACGAAAAAGGCACTCCATCAATTCGGTTTACTTTCGCAACATACGGTGGACTAAGAGTTCCAACAGCAGTAAAATCGCCGCCTATGTATATGTAGGACGAGAATGAATCAACGAGCATCGCATATACAGGACCATTCGTGTTCGGATCGAACATTGTAACCGCATTTGCATCAACGTTGATAGCAGCTGCATTGTGGCGTAATTCTCCGTTCACATAATCAAATTCTCCGCCTATGAATAATGTTAATCCAGGAGTAGGCCAACTGGTATCTGAATAATCGATACAAAGTGCATATACCGGGCCGTCGATGCTGTGGACAAAGGAATTGTCGAATTGCCCTGTTGGTGTAATACGAATCAGATTCTCGACACTTTGATTTCCTGCGCGACTGAAATTTCCTCCAATGTAAATGTAACCGAGAGAATCCATCACCATTGCATGTACAGTTCCGTTCAGTTTGAACAATGCAGGATCAGGAAGTGCAGTGGAAGTATCGAGTCGCACAAAAGATCCCGTAACAGGGGAAACCTGATCGAAATTGCCTCCAACAAACAATGTCGAATCCTTGAGGACGATAGAATTTACTGGTCCGTTTGGCGACCAGAATGTGCTGTCCGGAGATTGTGCATCCGCATCTTGCAATGCAAAGAATAAGCAAGAAACTACCAGTAATCGCTTCATTGTGACCATTCGTAAACCGCGGGATGCCTTTCAAAGGTAATCAAATGGAGTTAAAGTAAAAGTTGCTATTTTTGGCAGTCGGAAATAAATCCGATTTATCCTGATGAAGAAGTTAGTTGGAGTCTCTGCGATAGTTTTTCTTTTTAGCATGTGTAGCACCGAAATCGAGCTGCTTGACGACTGGAAAGAAACGTGTGTTGTTTATGGTTTGCTTGATCAATCGCAACCGATACAGTATGTGCGTATTCAAAAAGCATTTTTGGGGCCGGATAATGCGTACAACATGGCTCAACAATATGATTCAATCAACTACGTGAATTCATTGGATGTGAAAATTGAGCAATGGCTGAATGGAAATCTGTTCAATGTTTTCACACTATCGCCGGATACATTTTACAACAAGCAACCTGGAGATTTTTTCTCGCCGATGCAAGTGATTTATTCGTTTGATGATACACAAGGACCATTGTATGATAATTGCGAATACAGACTTGTCATCAACAACAACCAAACCGGAAATCTTGTAACTGCTTCTACGAATCTCGTGGAAGATTTCAATATCACAGCGCCAATTGGACCGACAATTAGTTTCATAAAGGTCAACCAGAACACAAGAGTCGAAGTAAAATGGTCAGGAGCTCCCAGTGCGCGTTTGTATCAGCTCGCCATGTATTTTTATTATTTCGAAACCGACATTAACAATGTAACTACCGGTCACTCTACACCAGCTTGGATAATTGGAGAAGTGGAAACTACTGCGAATACAGCGAATGCAACGCAATCGATAAAATTTGATCCTGATGGTTTTTATAGATTCGTAGCACAACATGTTCCTCAAGATGATAATGTTGTAAAACGCGAAAGTGTTTCTGTTGAATTCAAAGTTTTCGCTTGCGAAGGTCAATTGAATGAGTACATGGAAATTAACGGACCTTCTTCAGGGTTAGCTCAGGAAAGACCGATTTACACCAACATCAATAATGGCCTTGGCGTTTTCTCTGCGCGTACAGTCGCAGTTAAATCCAATCTGGTTCTCACTAACCAAACTCTCGATTCATTGTCGTACGGAGGGTTCACTTGTCCGTTGAAGTTTGAGGACAGGAATGGGGTTGTGATGGGGTGCCAGTAGACAGTATTCAGTCAGCAGTTGCAGTCTTCAGTGGGCAGTGGCAGTAGGCAGTAGGCAGTAGCAGTGGAGTAAAACATACGGTGTGAATAACAGGTTTGGCTAGTCCAATTGTTGTTCACACCGTTTGATTTTTGTGGTGCTCACTGCAAGTGCCGACTGCGACTGCCTACTGCAACTGCTGACTGAACCCTGCCTTATTGTCAGAGCTTTCTCCCTGAACCACCCTTCCAGTCGT
>CAZBYM010000240.1:0-6506 GCA_964495745.1 uncultured Chryseobacterium sp.
TCGTTCTGCGCTTTCTTGAAAGCAATTCTGTAGCCCCCGTTTGTGAAATCGGTAGCGGTATGTGCAATCAAAGTGAATTTCACTTTCCCATTCTTCAGCGTATCAGCACCAATGGCTGTAATGATGTTAGAGTTGATTGGCTCTTGTGCGGCTAGAGTGAATGAGACAAGTGTTAATAGTAAGTGGAAAACGATCGATTTCATGATTGAAGATAAGGTTTGTTCGCCGCTTGTAACGCAAGAACCATGCCGATGCGCGAGCAGATTGGGTGAACATAGAGGTGATCACAACTGTATAACCTGCTTGCGCTAACACAGATTCCAGAGATTTCAACTTGGAAATAGTCTGCGAAATCTGTGTGAAAAAGTCAGGTGGGTTTAAACAAATTGTGACCAGATAGCTGCAGTGGGTTCAGGTTGTACGCTCTAAAATCATTACATAGTGTATGACACGCATAACGCCAGAACCATGTCGATGCGCGAACAGGTTGGCTGAGGATAGAGATGATCACAACTGTACAACCTGCTTACGCTAACACAGATTCCACAGATTCCAGGGATTTCAACTTGGAAATAATCTGCGTAATCTGTGTTAAAAAGGGAAGAGTGCGCATTCAACATTGTGGAGAATAGATTCGGTTATTCACTACCAACGAAACCCCGCACCCACAAAACAATCTCTTCTCCATTCATGAGATTCGCCTCCGTAAATGGAAAGATAACTCAATTCGTAACGAAGAAAAGCATTCCATTTTTGTTTGAAATTCCATCGTGCTTCAGGAAGTAAGGCGAAAGAGATTCCGTTTGAGTAGAATCGTGTCCACAAGGGCACTTGATAGTCAAATTTTCCAAGCTGGCCATTGGCGCTAATGCTAAGAAGAGGTTCGGCGCTGCTTACAGCTTCGCTGCGTTCATCGTTTAGAATTCGTAAACGAATATCAGCTCCGATTCCGGCAGAGAAATAGAGAGGGCGTGTTGTTTCACTGAACACTATTTCTGCAATTGGAGTAAGGTCATATGCGATCTTGCTGAACACAAACCACGTTCCATATGATCGCAACCGCGCGGAAACACGAATGTGCTTTGCAGTAAAGATTGGAGAAATGTATTGTACATTATTCATCGCGTAAGCATATCTGTTGCGAAAACTTCCAAAGTCGAACGTAATTTTGTGTTGCGTGAGCGACTCGCTTTCCTGCGCGAATGTAAATTCAGGAATGAGAAGTGCGAAGAATATCAGGAGACGATTTATCATGGCGCTACCTCCGCGTAAGATGTCCCGATTCGCACTTCATCGAAGTACACTGTGTTGGTGTGTGCCGGTTGTTCGTGACCACGATACTGGCCAAATTTGAAATAGTTTCCCGTACGATTGAAAATATTTCTACGATAAAATTTATTGTCAGTTCCATTGAATGGTGTCACAGAAGTTCCGTTAATCCATGCTTCAACAAAACCTGTGTTATCGTCACTCCAATACATGTGAAATACTACATCGTACCATTGTCCTTTAACAATCGGAAGCGGATTGCCGACTGTAAACGTGTTGTTGTCTGAATTCGGATTTTCATTCATCACCAGCTCGAGATTCCCGTCTGCATATACAAGCGCCAAGGGTGGAGAAGATCCATGAAGGACAGGCGTTGGTTGCCAAGCTTCGCCTTGAATATAGTAGGGAAGATCCTGCCATTGACAGAGCAAGTTGAATTGCATATCAGTGTAGCCGGTATCAATCATTACACTGAATCCATAAAAAACGTCCGTTTGATATTTCGCACAATCGTAAATGGCAAACTCTGCACGGTAACCGTTATTGATGAAATCTTCTGGTCGCAAAGTATTCTTCAACGCAAAAATTCCTCTGCGAACAGGATTGGACACAACAACAGTATTGTATGAGGTATCCGGAACGAGATAATGAAAGCCATTGATGTTGCCTGATTCAAAATCTCCAACAAAATGTTCAAATGGTTGATCAGGTTCTGCAGTTGGAACTTTTCCGCAGCTTACAAGAGTTATCACGACAATTAAGACGAACGAAAAACTGCGCATAAGGATTGACCGAATATTTACGTGATGTGAAATTACGATTTTGTGGTGATGTCAAGTGGTGCCACTATAATACACGTGTATTACCTGCTTGCTTTTAGCACAGATTACACAGATTCAAGGGATTTCAATTTGTAATAATCTGCGTAATCTGTGTCAAAAAAAGGGAAGCGACGCACCCCCTTCGGATTCTCCAAGAGCGTTGTAGAGTAGTTTTTCATTACCTTCGCCCCCGAATGAAAACAATACTTTCTTCAGTGAACTCATTTGATTTCGTGACGCACAGGGCCTTGACTTTGCGATTCACGCTTATCTGCGCGTCGTTTCTCTAACGCTGCGACAATTTTAGATTTCTCAGTTTCAATCATACGCCCGCCATCGGGCTTTACCCAATATTTATTTCAAGTGAAATCAGAAATTACAAAACGAAGAACTTTCGGAATTATCTCTCACCCAGATGCGGGTAAAACAACACTTACAGAAAAATTACTTCTGTTTGGGGGCGCAATTCAAACGGCCGGAGCAGTAAAAAGCAACAAGATCCGAAAAACGGCAACCTCCGATTTCATGGAGATTGAAAAGCAACGCGGAATTTCTGTTGCGACTTCTGTAATGGGATTTGAATACAAGGATTGCAAGATTAATATTCTCGATACGCCCGGACACAAAGATTTCGCGGAAGATACGTACCGGACACTTACTGCTGTCGATAGCGTAATTCTGGTTATCGATTGTGTGAAAGGTGTCGAAGAGCAAACACGCAAGCTCATGGAAGTTTGCAGAATGCGCCACACACCGGTGATTATTTTCGTGAACAAGATGGATCGCGAAGGACAGGATCCTTACGACTTGTTGGACGAAGTAAGTAAAGAGTTGAATATTCATACACGTCCGCTAACATGGCCCATTGGAGTAGGCAATACGTTCAAAGGAGTTTACAATTTGTATGAAAAACAATTACAACTCTTCTCGCCCGGGAAAACAAAAATATCGGAGGACGTTTATGCCGTTGAAAGTCTAAACGACAAGGAACTTGATAAGCGAATTGGTGAAGACGCAGCGACCAAGTTGCGCGAAGACGTGGAACTGATTGAGGGCGTGTTCGAGCCGTTTGATGTTGAACTTTATCGTGAAGGATATCTTGCTCCCGTGTTTTTCGGTAGCGCAGTGAATAATTTCGGAGTCAAAGAATTGCTCGACACATTTATCCGCATTGCGCCTTCACCACTGCCGCGTGTAACGAACACACGAAAGGTAATGCCTGATGAAAATGCATTCACGGGATTTATTTTCAAAATTCACGCGAACCTTGATCCGAATCACCGCGACAGAATTGCGTTCTGCAGAGTGGTATCCGGAAAATTCGAACGGAACAAATTTTATTATCACACGCGCATTGACAAGAAGCTGAGATTCTCAAATCCTGTTGGATTCATGGCAAACGATAAAAGTCTCGTTGAAGAAATGTATCCTGGTGATGTTGTTGGATTATACGATACAGGCAATTTCAAAATCGGAGATACACTGACAGAAGGAGAAGTGATGTTCTACGAAGGAATTCCTAGTTTCTCGCCGGAGATATTCAAGGAAATCGTGAACAAAGATCCTTTGAAAACAAAACAACTCGAAAAAGGATTGAGTCAGCTAACTGATGAAGGTGTTGCGCAGTTGTTTACTCGTCAGCCTGGAAATATTAAAATCATCGGAACAGTTGGTGAACTTCAATTTGAAGTCATTCAGTTTCGTTTGCTGCACGAATACGGAGCATCTTGTGCGTTTCAACATTTGAATTATTACAAAGCATGTTGGATCACTTCAGCCGACAAAAAAATGCTGGAAGATTTTATTGCACAGAAGCCGAGAAGTATTTCATATGATAAAGATGATCGTCCGGTTTACATGGCGGAAAGCGAATGGAATTTGAAGACGATGCGCGAGGCTTTTCCGAAGATTGAGTTTCATTTTACCTCTGAGTTCAAAGTGGAATAAAGTCGCTGGCGCTCCACACTTTTCACCACATAGACACATAGAAAACATAGACGCTGCGCTTGGACACATACCGTACATTTCTAAGTTCTAGCCTATGTGAACCTATTTGCTCTATGTGCCTATGTGGTTCAAATAGTAGCTAGGTTTGATAGTAACATATCGTTATATTTGACAAAACCCTTCCCATGAAAACACTTTCTACTCTTTTTCTTTCCGCAGTTGTTTGTTTGAACATCGCAGCTCAAAATGTATGCGACACAACCGGCAATGTGATTATTTACTCGAACTATGATGGCGGTGTAATCAACATCTACATCGACCAGAATATTCCAAACATTAAGATTGGAATTTGTACGTATGAACCGGTTACTGTAAATATTGGCGGACCATTTGTGGGGAATGTAACTGAAGTACGTTACGCGGGATATGTATCAACGAATAATAATCATTGTTCCAACTCTCCGTCAACAACAACTATCACGGGTGTTACTTGTCCGACTTCTGTGAATTTTCTTCCAGCATCAACGCTTAGTAATCCGTTTGGCTATTCCAGTATTGTGTGCAATTATTCGTGCAGCGATACTACAAGCCAAGGTGGATGTAATACTCCCGATCAGCTCGTGCACTATTTCATCACCACAATGGGTGGAACGCTTCGTTATCACTACACACAATACGGATGTTGGGCGGCGTTTGATTATGGCATGTCTGCCGGAGGAAATTGTTGTGTGAATCCTTTTCCACTCGGATTTGATGAAACCAATTTGTTTTCCGAAACGCAAACTACGTTCAATGCCGACAATAATGAAATTCGCATCACCGGTGTTCTCTACAATCCGGAAGTAGTTTCAATTGATGTTGTGAATGTGGTTGGACAAGTAATCACAACCGTAAATGTTGGTAAAACTTCTGCACTAAACGAAACGATCTCTACGGCTGGATTTGTTTCCGGAATTTATTTTGTGAGATTAACTGCGGGAGGACAAACCAGAAGTGAGAAAATTACGATCCTGAAATAGGTTTAGTAATTCGCTTTCACGAGTTTTGTTTCTGCAGTTCCAGCATCAGTACATATTTGTAGAATGTAAATGCCATTTGGTTGGTCTGACAGGTCGATGGAATTAGTTCCAGCAACAAGCTCGATTCGACTGATCAATTCTCCAAGCGAGTTATTGACGTAGCCAATTCCGTTCAATTCACAGCTAACTGAAAATATTCCGTTTGATGGGTTTGGAAAAACTTCAATTGGTGATTGCGTAGTTGGTTCTTCAAGACCGACGCTTTCGCATATTACTGTTTCTGTGCACAATGAATTTCCCGTGGAGAATGAGTTATTTTGTGGAGTTCCACCTGTTGAAATGTAAATAGGGAAATTGGAAATTTGAAAAATTGGAGTATCGACAATAGTATTAGTTCTTGTAGTATAACAACCACTATTTCCAAGCGAATCAGTTTTTACAACATGCATATCGACGTTTCCAGACAACGTGAGTCGATATTCTCCTGCTATAATGATTCCTTTGTCGTCAGCTTGGGCTAAACCATAGACATTTCCATATCCGTCTTGACCGTAAATCGCTGTCCATAATGTATCACCAGCGAAATTTGTTCGTATCAGATAATAATCAAATAGCCCGGTCGTAAATGACTCAGTAGTCCCGGCTAATGCAAATCCACTGTCGCTGGTTTGCATAACTACAGGAACCCGTTCCTGATCTATTCCACCATAAGTTTTCGACCACAGTATATTTCCCGTTGAATCTAATTTCATAATAAAGAGATCACGACTGTTTGGATTGATGTTGTACGTTGTACCAGCAATTGCATAACCTCCATCATAAGTTTGAATAACCGAAGTAGGAACATCAACATACCATTGTCCAAAAATGGTTGTCCAAACGGTGTCGCCAAGAGGATCCAATTTTATTAGGGCTATTTCATGTGTAAATGAGGACGGAACTGTGTCAAGAAGTTGAGCCGTTAGGATAAATCCGCCATCCGTTGTTGGCATTGCACTACCGAAACGCGCCCAAACATTTCCACTAACAACTTTTGTCCACATCATAGCACCAACGGAGTCTGTTTTCATGATCCAAACCCTATACGTATTATTTGGATCGTGAATTACACCTGAAAGCATATAGCCACCATCGGTAGTAGATTCGACATTTTGTGCGAAGTCCGAAGCGGCAATGTCGTAAGTGCGAGACCACTGTAAATTACCCAATGAATCCGCCTTCACCAGGTGTATGTTATTTTGATTATCGCCTGCCAGTATGTATCCGCCATCGTTAGTCTGTTTGGCAGATCTTCCGAAATCAAATGACGACGATTCACCGAAAGTTTTGCTCCATACGATATCCCCAAGTGAATCCAACTTAATAAGTACCATATCGTCTTCAATGCCCGTAATGCTTGTTGAGCCTGCGACTATATAACCCCCGTCATTAGTACAGGCGATGGAATTGC
>CAZBYM010000241.1:0-6487 GCA_964495745.1 uncultured Chryseobacterium sp.
AGATTATCGAGAACAGCAAACGTAAATCGTTCTTTGTCAACTTGTGCGACCAGGCAATATCTTTCTGAAGCTGCAGGATCGAATGCGCTGTCGCGAAAAGAGACTTGTTGTCCGGGAAGTTTGCTGGTTGCAGACATGATGCAAATGTACGATTTGCCACCCACGCCCCCTAACCCCCGAAGGGGGCACCGCCTACCCGCACTATTTGACGTGCAGATGGTGGTTCCTCCTTGGGAGGCTAGGAGGCGCGCGAAGGCTTTTGTGAATGTATCTTCGTCCCGTGAATCACGCTGATCTTATTTTTCGTGAACTGAAATTTACTCCGACTGCGGGGCAAACTACTGCCGTTCATAACCTCGTTCGTTTTCTGCAGCATCCTGATCCAAGAACGATGTTCATTTTGAGGGGTTATGCGGGAACTGGAAAAACGACATTGTTGAGAGCATTGGTTAGTGCGCTTCCTTCTTTCAAGATGAAGAGTGTTCTTCTTGCACCCACAGGGCGCGCCGCAAAAGTTATTTCCGGTTATTCCGGTAAGCAGGCTTTTACAATTCACAGAAAAATTTATCGTCCTGCTGGAGTTGAAGAAGGCTTCGTGAGTTTGCAGGGCAATTCACATATTGATACCGTATTCATTGTTGATGAAGCTTCGATGATTGGAGAAGGAAATTCGGACAAGTCACAATTCACAAACAGCTTGCTTGAAGATTTGTTCACGTATGTGAATCAGGGTGAAAATTGTCGGTTGTTACTCGTTGGAGATACAGCGCAGCTACCGCCGGTTGGATTGAGTTATTCTCCCGCACTCGATCCGGCATATTTGAAAAAACTTTTTCGTGTTCCTGTTGGAATGATGGAACTCACGGAAGTTTTGCGTCAGGAGTTGGATTCCGGCGTTCTTTTCAACGCAACCAAATTGCGTTTGGCGATTGCAGAAGGATCGCTACAGTTTCCGGGATTCGAGTTGGGCGATTATGGTGATATCATTCGTATCGGAGGCGCAGAATTGCTGGATGCGTTAGAAGATGCATATCGCGCGAACGGTGCAGATGACACAATAATTATTTGTCGCTCGAATAAGCGCGCCAATATTTACAACCAACAGATTCGTGCAAGAATCAGATGGCAGGAAGATGAAATTTCTATTGGCGATCATATCATGGTGGTGAAGAATAATTATTTCTGGTTGCCGAAAGAATCACGGGCCGGGTTCATAGCGAATGGTGACACTGCAGAAATTATTGCGATTCGAAAATATTATGAAGTTCATGGATTTCGCTTCGCAGATGTAACGATTCGTTTGCTTGATTACGCTGACGAAGCGGAATTCGATGCGCGAATTATTCTTGACACATTAACAGCAGAAACTCCTGCATTATCCTCTGCTCAGAATCAGCAATTGTTCGAAAGCGTGCAAGCTGATTATGCAGATCAAGGTTCAAAAGGAGCTATCTATCGGAAGATGAAGGAGGATCCGTTCTTCAATGCGTTACAAGTGAAATTTGCTTATGCAGTAACTTGTCACAAAGCTCAGGGTGGCCAATGGAAAAATGTTTTCATTGAACAGGGTTATATCACGGAAGAAATGGTGAACACCGAGTTTTTTCGGTGGCTGTATACGGCGTTGACGCGAACAACCGACAAGGTGTATCTGATTAATTTCAACAAGGAATTCTTTGGGGAAACGGAATAATACCTTAAACAGGGTATCCGAATACCTTACTAAGGGTATTGTCGCCTGAGAAGGGTCAATCTACTTTTGATATTGTAATCAATCAAGAGTTATGAAATCGCTGCGTTATTTCCTCCTGTCCTTATTTTCTGGTCTAAGTTCCTTGCTTGTTGCACAGGTAACTGTAACTGGTGTAGTCGTTTCTTCCGACAACCAATTATTGCCATATGGCATTGTAGAATTTGACCAAACCACAATCGTGCAATGCGACGATCGTGGTTATTTCAAGATTCAGAATGTTGGCGCAGGCGATCACAGTTTGAGAATTGTCATTCTTGGTTTTGAAAATCTCGATACAACTATTCGCATCAGCGGATCTGAGAGTGTAGTAGATCTTGGTCAATTGAAAATGCAGGTGAGGATGTATCAGATTCCGGAAGTTGTGATTGCATCCCCCCAATACCCATTCTGCTACAAGTACATGGGATCAAGCAGTTCAGTGGGAAAGAATGAACTTAATCGTACGCAGCCGATGGGGAGCGAAGAAGTTCTGAAAAAGGTGTCGGGAATAAATGTTTCAGGTGATATGGGAATTTCGAACAGACTGAATGTTGGAATTCGCGGTTCTTATCCTCGTCGTGCAGGCAATATTTTATTGCTCGAAGATGGGACTCCAATCGCTCCAGCGCCATATCTCGCTCCTGAAGCGTATTACAACCCACCTTCTGACAGATTGGATGGAATTGAAATTATCAAAGGTGCTGATGTATTGACTTTGGGTTCGAACACTGTTTATGGTGCAGTGAATTACATCACCAAGAAGCCACCTATCAAACCTACTTTCGGAATGAACATTACAAGTGGTGCGAATAATTACAATTCACAGTTTCTTACGTACGGCGGCACTTGGCAGAATGTTGGAGCAGAACTTCAGGTACTCAATAAAACTTTCGGAGGATTTCAGGACAATTCAGGGTTCTCTATTTTCAACACAACGGCAAAAATGTATGCTGAGACCGGCAAAAATTCATCGTTGTATATGAAAATTAATTACCATCAGGAGAAGGCAAAAGCCTCTTATAGTTCGATGACTCCTTACACATTCCAGACTGACTTCACTCAAAATCCATTTGATGCAGATGACCTTCACACGCGTAGGTATGCTGCTGATGTTATGTATAATGTCCAGTTGGGAAATTCTATTGTACTTTCTTCGAAACTGTATGCAACTCAATTTAACCGCGATTGGTGGAGACAGGAAAATTCGTTGGTGAAAGCTTCAGGAGTTCGTGCATATGTTGGCGACGAAATTTATTTCGACCGATACAATTACCTTGAAGGGCAAACTTTCGGCAACGACGACTGGGTGCGCGTAGGGAAAATTGTCAATGGTCGCGAAAGCACAAAAGCACGGAACCGATTGTTCAAAGTTGTCGGTGTTCAGGAAACTATGAAAATGGATTGGGATGCAGGAAAAGTGCATGGAAAATTGGAAGTGGGAGCGAAAGCGCATTTCGAATCGTTCAATAATCAGGAGATCAAGAATGATTCTTCACGATTCGGACGAAGCGGTGTTATTGTGCTTGATGAACTTTATAAACTTGCTTCCTACTCCGGTTACGTAAAGAATACTTTCACGCTTGGCAGCTTGGCAATTGCTCCAGTACTGCGTTACGAAATTGTACAAATGACAAAAGTTGATTTGTTGCTGAATTCTGTTTCTCCTGATAATTCAGGAAATGAGGATTTCGGAAAAACCACTAATACATTTTCGAGTTTGTTGCCAGGTGCGAACATTACATATTCGCTTCATTGCAAAACAAGCGATATAACTTTCTACAGTGGAGTATATAAAGGATACACACCTCCAACTTCCGGAGTCGGTTTCATGCGTGTTGAAGACGAAATGGTGAACAGTTTACCAGCGGGAGAAACTCCAAACATGCTACCTGAATCAAGTATAAATGCAGAAGCAGGCGTTCGATTCACTTTATGGAATCAGACAATGCTTGGGCAGACAACGGTGTTCAGAAATAGCATTACCAATTTCTATTCAGCAGGACGTAATGAAGCATTCCAGTCGTTGGGCTCTGTGACCATTAGCGGTCTGGAGGCGACATTGGTAATAAACGCCGATCAATTGTGGAAAAACAAGAACCACAGACTTGCATTGACGGTGAACGGAACATTTATGACCTCCACTATTACAGATGGTTTGCTGTCTGATTCAGATGTGCTGAAAGCAAAACATACTGACGCAACAAAACAAGAGTTGATTGACAAAATTAACGCGGAGCGTGAAGGATATGCTGTTTATTTCAGCGGATCAAATGGTGATAGCCTTATTACCCGCGAACTCGTGTTTGCTGACTTTGCTTCAATCAAAAAGTTGGGGATGATTTTCGGCGCCGATGGTGTAGCTGGAAATTCTATTCCTTATTTGCCTCCGGTGCTTTTGAATTTTTCACTTGATTACACGTGGAAAGGATTTAATGCAAGTGCAAATTACAATTACGTTGGTGCGCAATTCACAGATTATCTGAACATGAAGAATGAGACAGCTGAAGGCGCAATGGGTGAACTTCCTGCATTCTCAACAATTGATGTAAGTCTCGGATATTCATTCAGCAGCATGAAAAGTCCATGGCTCAGCGGTATGAATATCTTTGTTGCTGGTAAAAACCTGACAGATGAAGTTTTTGCTGCTTCGCGTCTTCACCGTGTTTCGTCAGGCATTATGCCAGGTGGATTTCGCCAAGTTAACGTAGGAGTTCGTTGGACACTATAAGAAGGCCACTTTCAACATTTCACTCTAATTACCAACAAAAGCGCGTAAACTCGGCTTGCCTGATTACTTTTGGCTTGCATGTTACAAAAAGGAGACCAAAAAGTTATTCGTGCCTGGACATTTTACGACTGGGCGAATTCCGTATATCCGTTGGTAATTTCCTCAGCGGTGTTTCCAATTCTTTTCGAAACGAAAACCAGTGTGAAGGTCGACGGCGTTACCGTTTTTGATCAGATCTCATTCTGTGGAATGAATTTCAAGAACACGGAATTCTACGCTTATCTCGTTTCCTTATCGTATATCACCGTTGCTATCATTGCACCGATCCTTTCGGGGATTGCAGATTATAGTGGTAACAAAAAACGATTTCTTCAGTTTTTCTGTTTTCTCGGAGCAATTTCGGCTTCACTATTGTTCTTCTTCGATCCTGTAAATACAGGAGCTGAACGAATTCCATTCTCGTTGGGATTAACAATCGTCCCCTTGTTTTTTGCAAGTGTTGGTTATTGGGGAAGTCTGGTTTATTACAATGCCTACTTACCTGAAATTGCAGAACCAAAAGATCATGACAAAATAAGTGCGCGCGGATTCATGATGGGATATTTTGGAAGTGCGCTGCTTCTCATCATTGTTCTTGTCTTAACGCAGTTTACAGGAATCATGCCTTTCAAAGGGGCTTTTCCATTGGTTGGTTTGTGGTGGATTGGTTTCGCTATGTTGACGTTTCGACGACTTCCCAATAATGTCTACAACAGAAAAGTGGAAGGGAATATCATCAAGAAAGGTTATCAGGAGTTAGGTAAAGTATTAAAAGATATTCGCTCAAGATTGCAGTTGCGTAGATATTTGGCCAGCTATTTTATGTTCAACATGGCGGTGCAAACTGTTATGATCATGGCAACGGCATTTGCGAACAAGGAAGTTAAGGGAATCAAAACTCAAGATTTGATCATCAGTATTTTGATTATCCAGTTTGTCGCGATTCTCGGAGCATTTTTGTTTTCTAAAGTGTCGTCGAAAATTGGAAATCTTCGTACACTGGCGATTGCAATCGTGATCTGGATTTTCCTTTGCGCTGGAGTTTATTTTCTGGTCTTTGTTCCTTGGCAATTCTACATTGCAGCAGCTGTAGTTGGTTTAGTCATGGGAGGAATACAGGCAATTGCACGTTCCACTTATTCTAAGATGTTGCCCGAAACGCAAGACCATGCATCGTACTTCAGCTTTTTTGATGTAAGTGAGAAAATTGGTTTGGCGATCGGAACATTCACATTCGGTTTCATAGAAGCGATTGCTGATATCAGAACTTCTGTTTTAGCGTTAATCATTTTCTTCTTCTTAGGATTTGTTTTGTTACTCCGAGTACCTAAAACAGAAACTGTCAATTAAGTATTTCTCTCATCATGATTGTTGATCTTTTCATTCCTTGTTTCGTTGATCAGTTTTATCCGAACACTGCGATGAACATGATTAAAGTTTTGGAGCGTGTTGGATGTGGAGTGAACTACAATCACGAGCAAACATGTTGCGGCCAGCCGGCATTCAACTCAGGATATTGGGAACAGTGCAAAGAAGTAGGAGAGAAGTTCATCAAGGAATTTCCAACTGACCGTTATATTGTTTCACCATCATCATCGTGCACCGGATTCGTAAAAAATTATTACGGTGATGTTTTTCAGAATTCGGTTTTGCATAATCAATGCCGGCAGGTTCAAAAAAACATGTATGAGTTCTCCGATTTTCTCGTGAACATTTTGAAAATTACAGATCTTGGTGCGAAACTCGACGGTGTTGCAACATTTCATGATTCGTGCAGCGGTCTTCGAGAATACGGCATTCATCGTGAGCCCCGTGTTTTGTTATCGAAAGTTCGTGGGTTAGAGATTCGTGAGATGAATAATTCGGATGTGTGTTGCGGTTTCGGTGGAAGTTTCGCCGTAAAACACGAGAACATTGCTGTAGGAATGGCCTATGAAAAACTTCTCGCCGCCGAAGCTGCAGGAGCAGATTATCTTGTTTCTACCGAT